>NZ_DATNJW010000430.1:0-5635 GCF_035603715.1 Mycobacterium sp.
GGCGTGACGGTAGAAGCTATCCGCTCGGGCATCGACCTGAGCTATGTCGACGCTGGTGCCCGCCCTCAAGACGACCTGTTCGGTCACGTCAACGGCCGCTGGCTGGCGGACCATCGGATGCCCGCCGACCGTGCCACCGACGGCGCCTTTCGGTTGCTGGCCGACCGCGCCGAGGAGCAGGTGCGCGACATCATCACCGAGGCAGCCGCGGCGAACGCCGCCGAAGGCACCGATCCACAGCGCATCGGGGACCTGTACGCCAGCTTCATGGACACCGAGACCATCGCGAACCTGGGCGTCCGCCCGCTGCTCGATGAGCTCGCCGGCATCGACGCCGCGCTGACGCCCGCCCAGCTGGCCGCCGAGCTCGGCGAGCTGCAGCGCACCGGCATCGGTGGTGGCACCGGTGTCTACGTCGACACCGACGCGAAGGACTCCACGCGCTACCTGCTGCACATGTCGCAGTCGGGGCTTGGGCTGCCCGACGAGTCGTACTACCGCGACCCGCAGCACGCCGCGATCCTCGCGGAGTACCCGAAGCACATCGCGCGAATGTTTGCTCTCGTCTATGGCGACCAGGACGCCGACTGGGATGCGACCGCCGCGCAGATCGTCGCGTTGGAGACCAAGATCGCGGCCGCGCACTGGGACGTGGTGAAGCGTCGCGACGCCGACCTGACCTACAACCTGCGCACGTTCGACGAATTGAGCTCGGAGGCAACCGGTTTCGACTGGGCTTTGTGGCTGCACGGATTGGGTGCCTCGACTGAGCAGGCTGCCGAGGTCGTGGTCGCCCAGCCCGACGCGCTGACCGCATTCGCCGCGCTGTGGGAGGGCGAGGACCTCGAGGCCTGGAAGCGCTGGCTGCGCTGGCGCGTCATCAGTGGGCGGGCGTCGATGCTGACCGACGAGCTCGTCGACGAGAACTTCGCGTTCTATGGGCGCACGCTGTCGGGCACCGAACAGTTGCGCGATCGCTGGAAGCGCGGTGTGGCGCTGGTCGAGAACCTGATGGGCGATGCTGTCGGCCGGCTCTACGTCGAGGGACACTTCCCGCCGGACGCCAAGGCCCGGATGGATGAGCTGGTAGCCAACTTGCGGGAGGCCTACCGGGTCAGCATCACCGAGCTGGAGTGGATGACGCCGGAGACCCGGCAGCGGGCGCTGGAGAAGCTCGACAAGTTCACCCCGAAGATCGGCTACCCGGCGAAGTGGCGCGACTATTCGACGCTCGTCATCGCCCGTGACGACTTGTACGGCAACTACCGGCGCGGCTACGCGCTGGAGTACGACCGCGACCTGGCCAAGCTCGGCGGCCCGGTCGACCGGGACGAGTGGTTTATGACGCCGCAGACCGTCAACGCTTACTACAACCCGGGCATGAACGAGATCGTCTTCCCGGCCGCGATCCTGCAGCCGCCGTTCTTCGACGCCGAGGCCGACGACGCGGCCAACTACGGCGGCATCGGTGCGGTGATCGGCCACGAGATCGGCCACGGTTTCGACGACCAGGGTGCCAAGTACGACGGCGACGGCAACCTGGTGGACTGGTGGACCGATGACGACCGAGCTGAATTCGGCCTTCGCACAAAGGCTTTGATCGAGCAGTACGACGTCTACACTCCCCGTGGGCTGGAGAACGGCCACCACGTCAACGGCGCGTTCACCGTCGGGGAGAACATCGGCGACCTGGGCGGCCTGTCCATCGCGCTGCTCGCCTACCAGCTGTCACTCGGCGGCAAGGAGGCGCCCGTCGTCGACGGACTGACCGGTGTGCAGCGGGTGTTCTTTGGCTGGGCGCAGGTGTGGCGCACCAAATCCCGTGACGCCGAGGTGATTCGGCGGCTGGCCATCGACCCGCACTCGCCGCCGGAGTTCCGCTGCAATGGCGTCATCCGCAACATCGACGTCTTCTACGACGCCTTCGAGGTCACCGCAGACGACGAGTTGTTCCTGGATCCGCAACGCAGGGTCAGGATCTGGAACTAAGGCCTAAAGCTGCCAGTCGTTGGAGCCGTCGTTCTTGCTGTAGGTCCCGACGGAGTTTTTGACGACGATGGGATCGCCGGCACCGAAGTTGGTGAAGAACCATTTCGCGTTCGTCGGGCTGATGTTGATGCAGCCGTGGCTGACGTCGCGCTTGCCCTGATCGCCCACCGACCACGGCGCGCTGTGCACGTAGTCACCGCTGTTGTCGAACTGCACGGCGTCCTCGACGTTCACCTTGTAGCCGTATGTCGAGTTGACCGGCACACCGTAGGTGGACGAATCCATCACGACCTTGGCCTTCTTGTCGAGCACGTAGTAGGTGCCGTTAGGCGTCTGGTGACCGCCCGCAGCCATGCCCATCGACATCGGGAAGGTCTGCTCGACCGTCCCGTTGCGCGTGACAATGAGCTGGTGGGTCGCATCGTCGGCGGTGGCGATCAGCGAGTCACCGGTGACGAAGTTCTCCTGGGTGCCGGCCGCGTCGACGTGCACCGCGGTGTGCGCGGGCCAGAAGCTGAGCGGACGCCAGCGCACCTGGCTGGAGGTCAGCCAGTAGAACTTGCCGGAGACCGGCGGGGTCGACGAGACGTGGATCGCCTGTTCGGCCATGTGCTGGTCGGCGATCGGGCGCGCGAAGTTGATGATGATCGGCTCGCCTACGCCGACTGTCGCGCCGCTGACCGGATTGAAGGTCGGCGGCACGAACGGCGGGGAGCCGGTGAACGGCGCCGGGTTCTGGCCGACAACCGGTCCGGTCGGCGCGGCGGCCTGGGTGGCCGGGGCACCCGGGGTGCCCGGCGTGGCTGCGGTGCCCGGGGTCGCCGCGGTGCCCGGCGGCACAGCCGGCGCGGGCGCCAATGGGTCTCCCGGGATCGGCGGAGGCGCGGCCGGGTTGGCCGGCGGCGGCACCGCCAGTGGGTCGGCGGGCGGCGGTGGCGGCGCTGGGTCGCCGGGTGGCAGCGGAGCCGGGGCGTCTACGGCCGGCGCGGGCGGGGGCGGCGGCTCCGGGTCGGCGATCGCCAAACCGCTGCCCAGAACGAGCGCAGCGGTCACTCCGACTGCGCTCAGCGCAGCGGTCAGCGGACCGGTGGTCCATCGCGACATTTGCATCCCTCCAAGTCACGGTATAGAGCCAGTATGCAGTAGCAGAGGGCCCAGCTATTAATTCAGCGGTCGGCGCTGGGCGCGGAGACGCGTGTCAACCAGCCCGTTGACCTGCGGTTTTATCTTTTACGGTCGATCCGCGGCGGGGACGTCGAACAGCTGCCGCTCGGCGGTCATTCCGGCGGCTCCGAGACCGATCAAGACCGCGGAGGCGGACAACATCCTCAGCATGCCGTGCTCGTAGAACAACCCGCCGGCGAACGATCCGGCCATGATGCCGACTTGAAACGCCGCCATGTACAGCCCGGACGCGCCATCCGGGTCGTCGGCGCCGGCGCGCATCGCCGCGGATTGCAGCATCGGCGACACCGCGTTGGCGGTGCCACCCCATAACGCGATCGCGACGATCCCGATCAGAGCCGTGGCCGTCGGGGGCAGCCGGTGCAACGCCAACCCCGTCAGCACCACGAACGTCATCCACAGCGCGATCATGCAGCTGATGGTGGCGGTCCTGGGCCGATGGTCCATCGGCCGGGCCACCAGCGGGATCGCCAACAGGCCCGCGATCCCGTAGGTAGCCAGTAGCCACGCGATATCCGGTCCCCGCACGCCCACCACATCGCGGACGATCACCGCGAAGAACGTGTAGGACATGTAGTGCCCGGTGACCGCGATCATGGTCAGCAAGCTCACGATGACCAGTCGCCGATTGCGGTGATGATGCGCACGCCGGCCGACGACTGCCCGCTGGCCGTCGGTCAAGGCCATCACCGGCAGCACGAGCCAGGCCGCCACGGTCACCAACGCGGCCATGGCGGTCACCGCCGCGACGGCCACCCGCCAGTTCCACTCCAGGCTGATCGCGGCCGTGGCCGGGCTGCCCACCACCACGGCCAGGCTGATGCCGACGTAAATACTCGTCGTCGCCCGCCCGGAGTGGCTGGGCGGAACAAGCCGAGTGGCGATCGGCGCGATGACCGACAGGATCAGGCCGTGGGTGACCGCCGACAGTGCCCGGCCGCAGGCCAGCACCACGAAGTTGGGCGCCAGCGCGGAGATGAGCTGGGACGCAGTCAGGCAGGCCAGCGACAGCAGCAGCGCGCGGCGTCGCGGCCACTGCCCGGTCCAGCGGACCAGCGGAATCGTGGTCAGCGCCGCCACCAGGGCGTACCAGGCCAGCAACGTGCCGACCATCGGGATACTCACGTGCAAGTCACGAGCGATCGCGGGCAGCGCGCCGACCGGCAGCAGCTCGGCGGTGACATAGGTGAAAGCCGCCGCGGCCAGAACGGCCAACTGCACGGCGATTCGGGGAGTCCAGGGCCCGCTCGTAGCGGTTCGCCCTTGGGCGGCACGAGCTGGCACCACGGCCACTACTCAACCATGCGTTGCGGGCATCGCGTTAACGATCAGGAGCGGACGAGTCGTGCGATGGCCGCGGAGGCCTCGGCCAGCTTCTCGTCAGCCTCCGTGCCGCCCTCCGAGACCGCGCGGGTGACGCAATGTCCGAGGTGCTCGTCGAGCAGGTTCAGCGCGACCGAACGCAGAGCGTTGTTGGCTGCGCTGATCTGGGTGAGGACGTCGATGCAGTACTTGTCGTCCTCGATCATCTTCGCGATGCCACGCACCTGGCCCTCGATCCGCCGCAAACGTTTGGCGTAGTTGTCCTTCTGCGACGAGTAGCCGTGTGCGGGTGCCATCTGCCCCTCCAACATCGTGGTCTTGTAGATAGTGCTCGGGGCCATCGCGACGGCGCCGGTGTTGTCACCATTGTCAACGTCGGCTGGTGCCGGCGCCACGGCGGCCTGGTGCATCGGCGTTTCGCCAGTGCGGCGACCATACCCCGTGGGGGTATTTTAATGATTTTGGCCGACATGGCGCTACACGCATACTTGAGCAATGGCCGACAGCAAGGACAGCATCGACATCAAGCCCCGCAGTCGCGAGGTCACCGACGGCCTGGAAAAGGCCGCTTCGCGCGGAATGTTGCGTGCGGTGGGAATGGACGACGAAGACTTCGCCAAGCCGCAGATCGGGGTGGCGTCGTCGTGGAACGAGATCACGCCGTGCAACCTGTCGCTGGACCGATTGGCCAAGTCCGTCAAGGAGGGCGTATTCGCCGCCGGCGGCTATCCGCTCGAGTTCGGCACGATCTCGGTGTCCGACGGCATCTCGATGGGCCACGAGGGCATGCACTTCTCCCTGGTGTCGCGCGAGGTGATCGCCGACAGCGTGGAAACCGTCATGCAGGCCGAGCGACTTGATGGGTCGGTGCTGCTGGCCGGCTGCGACAAGTCGCTGCCCGGCATGCTGATGGCCGCGGCTCGCCTGGATCTGGCCGCGGTCTTTCTCTATGCGGGCTCGATCCTGCCGGGCCGGGCCAAGCTGTCCGACGGCACCGAGCGCGACGTGACGATCATCGATGCGTTCGAGGCGGTCGGCGCCTGCGCCCGCGGCCTGATGCCGCGCGAGGATGTCGACGCGATCGAGCGGGCCATCTGTCCAGGCGAGGGCGCCTGCGGCGGCATGTTCACCGCCAACA
>NZ_DATNJW010000431.1:0-3138 GCF_035603715.1 Mycobacterium sp.
CTGGCTCGGGTCGAGGAACAGCCGGAAGAACTCGTCAGATAGGTCGTAGTGTGCCTGGACGTCCTCGAAATGCGGCCTGAGTTTTTCGGCCATCGCGCAACCGCGCCTTCCTGGATTTTTGGTGCCCACCCGTGCTGGGTATGGCGCTACCCGCCCCCGGTGATCCACCGGTCATGTTAGTCGATCGGCCTGGTCAGGCCGAATCGGAAAACGCCTCGCCGGCCAGTCAGCCTTGCGCGAAAGTTGCCGTGAGCTCGCCGGTTATCTGGTCCCACAGTTCCTCGGGTAGGTCGTGGCCCATGCCGTCGAACAACACCAGGCGAGCGCCCGGGATCGCCTGGGCTACTACGCGGCCGCCGAACGGCCGCTGCAGCTTGTCGGCCTTACCGTGCAGGACCACGGTCGGTGCGGTTATCTGCCGGTCGTAGCGGGCCAAGCTGCCGCTGGCCATGATCGCGCTGAAATGCCGGGCCGTTCCCCACGGGTAATAGCAGCGCTGGTAGGCCTGGATCGCGTCGTCACGCAGCCGCTGTTCGGGCGCCGGGTACCGCGGGCTGCCGATGATCCGCCACACCTTCACCGAATAGTCGGCGATCACCTCGATCGGTGAATTGGGCGACGGGCCTCGCAGCACCGCGAACAGGGCCTGCGGGTGCGGCGGCGGTAGGAACGGCTGGTTGTTGCTGGAGAAGATCACCGCCAGCGAGCGAGTCCGCTGAGCGAACCGGGCCGCGAAGATCTGGGCGATCATGCCGCCCATCGACGCGCCGACGATGTGGGCTTTCTCGATGCCGAGGTGGTCGAGCAGCGCGGCGGCGTCGTCGGCCATGTCCTCGAGCCGGTAGTCAGCCTGGCCGGGAATGCCCAGCCAGAACTTGAGCATGCTCGGGATCGACGCGCCGCCGTTGCCGCGCCGTTCGGTCTTGCTGGACAGGCCGACGTCGCGGTTGTCGTAGCGGATCACCCGCAGCCCCTCCGCGACGAGCTTCTCGCAGAACCCGTCGCGCCACAGCAACAGCTGCGAACCCAGGCCCATGATCAGCAGGACGGCGGGGTCGGTCGGCTCGCCCATGTCCTCGTAGTAGATGTCCAAATCGCCCGAACGTGCTGTGCCGGTGCGGATTTGCATGCGCTAGACCTCTAGTTCGGAGTTGTTGTGCTCGCGAGCGACTTCGACCATGAAGTTAGCGAAGTAGCCGGTGAGTTGCGGGTCGGACATCATCTGCCAATGCGGCGCCAGCAGCTTCATGTAGCGCTCCACGTAGAGGAACTGCTTGCCGATCAGCACCAGCTCGCGCGGCAGCTTGACGTCGTAGGCGTCGGCCAGCGTGGACAGCTGCTTGCCGATGTCGGCGTAGGACAGCTCGCCCAGCGTCGACATGGTCAGCGGGGTGGCGAACTTCTCCAGATCCTTGGCGGCCTCAGCCTCCGGCCGCATGGTGCCGACGGCGCCCATCAGCACGACGATCTTGCCGGCCGCCGCGTGGTCCTTCTTCACCAGCAGCGCGTGCACCAGCTCGCGCAACAGCCAGCGGGTGCGCGGATCGATGCGGCCCATGATGCCGAAATCGAAGAACACGATGCGGCCCTGATCGTCGACGTACAGGTTGCCGGCGTGCAGGTCGCCGTGGAACAGGCCGTGCCGCAGGCCGCCCTCGAAAAGGCTGAACAGCAGCGCCTTGACCAGCTCCGTGCCGTCGAATCCGGCCTTGCGGATGGCGGCGACATCGTCGATGCGGATGCCCTGCACCCGCTCCATCGTCAGCACCTTCTCGGTGGTGTAGTCCCAATACACCTGCGGCACCCGGATGTTCTTGCCCAACGGCGACGCGTGCAGGTGCGAGACCCAGGCGTCCATCGACTGCGCCTCGAGGCGGAAGTTCAGCTCCTCAGCCAGGTTGTCGCTGAAGTCGGCGACCACGTCTTGGGCGGACAGCCGGCGGCCCAGCTTGGCCAGCTCGACCGCTTGGGCGAAGCGCTTGAGAATCTGCAGATCGGCGGCCACCCGGCGGCGGATGCCCGGTCGCTGGATCTTGACCACGACCTCCTCGCCGCTGTGCAGGGTGGCGTAGTGCACCTGGGCGATCGACGCCGACGCGAACGGCTCCTCGTCGAAGCTGGCGAACAACTCCGACGGATCGCGGCCGAGTTCCTCGGCGAACAGCTTGTGCACCTGGCCGGTGTCGGCCGGCGGCACCCGGTCGAGCAGGCCGCGGAATTCCCGGGACAGCTGTTCGCCGAAGGCGCCCGGGCTGGACGCGATGATCTGCCCGAATTTGACGTAGGTGGGGCCCAGGTCGGCGAAGGTCTGCGGAAGTTGCTTGATGACCTTTTGCTGCGTCGGACCCTTGGTCGGCAGCTTGGTGAGGATGCGGGCGGCAGTGCGGGTGAGCTGCCAACCCGTCGCGCCGAAGCGGGCCGCCTCGACCGGTAACGGAACCCGGTCGAGCTTGGCTACCTCGCGGTGGTTGTTGGAACTCATAGCTGCAGTGTCTCAAATCGGCGTTGGCAAGTCCCAATTCGTGTGAGCCCGCTCACCCGATGGGTGCTCTGGCAAAGTTCTCGGTGAGGGTCTCGACCAGTGGGCGCCACACCGGTTCGGGGAGGTCATGGCCCATACCGTCGATGACCACGAACCGGGCGCCGGGGATGGCGGCGGCGACCCCGCGGCCGTTGCGTGGCCGCACCATCGGGTCGCGTGACCCGTGCACCACCACCGTCGGCGCGGTGATCGCCTTGCTGTAGGCCAGCAGGCTGCCAGTGCCCAGTACGGCGTCGAACTGACGCAGCATGCCGGGCGGATAGTTGGACCGCTCAGCGAGCCGCTGGACGCGTTTGCGAAGCTCCGCCTCGGGCGGCAGGAAATTGGGGCCGTTGAACACCGCGATGTTGCGGACCTCGAAGGCCAGCTTCTCCTCGTCGGACGCATCGTCGCCAGGTGGGTTGAACGCCAGCCGGATCACCCGCCAGGCCGGCAGCCGGGAGAACGGCTTGCCCGTGGTGGACATGATGATGGCCAGCGACGCGACCCGCTCGGGCTCGGTGGCGGCCAGGATCTGCGCGATCATCCCGCCCATCGAGGCGCCGACGACGTGCGCCCGGCCGATGGCGAGGTGATCGAGCAGCGTGACCACGTCA
>NZ_DATNJW010000432.1:0-2671 GCF_035603715.1 Mycobacterium sp.
GTACGGCAGCATCAGCCCGACCAGTGGGCTGCCGGGCGCGACAGCGTCGGCCAGCGGCGAGTCGTGGCGACGCCGCAACAGTACGATCGGCCGCGCGGGACTCGAGAGCACCGCGGCTTCGGTGTCGTCGAGATGTGCGTAGCGGCGTGCAATGTCGAGATCGCGCACCAGCACCGCGAATGGCTTGGCGCCCCGCGCTTTACGGGTCCGCAGCGCAACGACGGCCGCCTCGTCGTCGACGCGGCAGGCCAGGTGATAGCCGCCGACGCCCTTGATCGCGACCACCGCGCCGTCGGCCAGGGCCTGCTGGGTGGCCCCCAGCGCGGCATCGGATCCGGCGACGCGCTCGGTGTGCGCGGCGAACCACAGCGATGGCCCGCAGTCCGGGCAAGCGATCGGCTGCGCGTGGAAGCGGCGGTCGGCCGGGTCGTGGTACTCGGCCGCGCAGCGCGCGCACATCGCGAACGCCGACATGGTGGTGGCCGGTCGGTCGTAGGGCAGGGCGCGGATGATGGTGAACCGGGGACCGCAGTTGGTGCACGTCACGAAGGGGTGCCGGTAACGACGGTCGCCCGGGTCGAACAGCTCGGCGATGCAGTCGTCGCAGACGGCGATATCGGGTGGAATCGGGGTGGTGGCACCGGCGACCGGCTGGCTTTCCACGATGCGAAACCCGCTCTCGCACAGCCTGTCGGTGTCGACGTCGACGACGTTGACGGCGCTGATCGATGCCAGCGGTGGCGCCTCGGCGCGCAGCCTGCGAGCGAATTCGCCGATGAGTGTGCCAGGCCCTTGCACTTCGAGGAAGACCGCGCCCGAATCATTGCCGACGAATCCGGTCAGCCCGAGGTCGGTGGCGATCCGGTGCACAAATGGACGGAACCCAACCCCCTGAACGACACCGGTCACGGTGAACCGTTGCCGGACGCTATCGATGTGCAGCAGCGTGTCAGTCATCGTCGCGGCCCCGGCCCATCAACTCCAGACCGGTCATCGCCTGCTCGGCGCCGGCCCGGTCGGTCTTCTCGACGACGAACCCCATGTGGATGATCACCCAGTCACCGGGTGCAAACGTCTCCTCCGGCAACATGCCGACGTTGACGTTGCGTTGCTTTCCGGCGACGTCGACCAGTGCGAGTTGCCCCTCGTAACCATCCAGCATCCTGACCACTTGGCCCGGTATGCCCAGACACATCGGTCAGCCCTGCCTTTCCACCGACGCCGCCCGCGATCGAGTCCGCAGACCCGCGACGACTTCCTTGACGGCGTCGATGGCCCGTGGCACCGCGGCCGCGACGGACTCGCTAAGGCCGATGCCCTCGTCGACACTCTCCGCCTCACAGCCGATGACGACCGTGTAAGGCGGTTTGCCGCCGAGTGCCTTCAGGCTGTCGAAGACCGCCGCGGGATCCATGCTGTGGCTGTCCAGACCGGCCGTGGCGGAATGTGATTCATGGTCGGCCTCGAAGACGTGCAGAGCCCCCGGGCTGCCGCGATTGGGTACCGCGTCGACGAGGACCAGCGCGTCCCAGTCGTCAAGCAGGTCGTAGGCCAAGTGCATGCCTCCGATGCCGTAGTCGACGGCCCGCACGCCCGAATCGTCCTGCCGGACTGGGACGTGCCGGACTACCTCGGAGCCGAACCCGTCGTCGCCGAGGAAGATGTTGCCGATGCCGGCCACCAGGATGCGCACTGGTCTCGGACCGTCCGACGACGTTACATATGCCGGATCTTGAGGTACCGTCGCGCATCCGGGACGGATATCAGCCCTATCACGACTCCGGCCAATGCGAACATTGCCAGGATGCCGACGAACACCCATCCTACGATCTCCATATCGAATTCCTTTCTGTGGTGCTGGTTTCGAGCGGCTCGACTTCGTCAGGGGAGAAGTAGAGATAGCGGCCGTACCACTCGTGAAGGTCGGCCGCCGGATCGTCCTCGACGACGACACCGACGTGCTGGTTGCCGTCGACGTCCTCGTGCACGGTGGTGACGCGAGCCGTCCTGCCCGCGAAGAACACGTCCTGCGCGTCGGCCCGACGCCCCGGATGCAGAATCACCCGACTGCCCCGTGCCACCCGGACACCGTTCACCAGCACCGCGTCCAAGTCAGGCTGGACAGCGTTGTCGGCCAACGGATCCCACCAATCCACGCCATCGGGCACCTCCGGGATCAGACCGACGGCATCCCGCGGATCCCGTAGGGCTCCGTGTAGGCGCTCCATGGCTTCGGGTGACATGGAGTCACAGCTGTCGATGATCTGTGCGGCCAACGGATCGGTAGCCCGGGCCTGCGCCTTCTCCTCGTCGGTCATCGTCATCACGCGCAACGTCAGGATCTCGTCGATCTCGGTGCAGTCGTAGAGCGCGGTCTCGCTCTGTTCGGCGACCTCGGGGTGGTCGTAGAGGATGATCGGCGAGATCAGCAGCAGATCCCCGGCGCCGGGCGGGCCGGCCAGCACCGGGAAGCAGCGGTGCTGACTGCATCGGGACACCGCGTCCGCGGCCCGTGGCGGCGGCTCGAGGAGCGAGACGAACTCGCCGCCAACGACTTCCGCAATGACGTGGGTGCCGATCAGGGAACGGGATATCGCCTCGTCTTTATCCGCAGCAGGGCTACCGGTGTTTGCGACCCGTATCGAGACCCGATGCAGCGCACCGTCCGGCT
>NZ_DATNJW010000433.1:0-10828 GCF_035603715.1 Mycobacterium sp.
CTGCGGGCACGGTCCGTAAAACGTTCGAACATTGGCGGTTACCTGCTCTCCCTCACATCGGTACTTCGTCATTCTCGGCACAGGGGCCGACACCGCGGTACCTGCCTTCCACTGTAGTGGGCGACCGGCCGGGCTTCCTACCTTGCGGTCCGAACCCCCATGGCGGAGCTGCCCGGCTACAACGCAGTTGCAACAGAGCAACGCAGGAAAACGACGAATCGTTGCCCAACTTTGGTGATCGATCAGTTCGCCACCAGCGAAAGCGCGTATCCCGCGCTCCGGTTTAGGTCGCGGCGTGGAATGCGTCGATGACGTCGGCGGGGATACGGCCCCGAGTCGACACGTTGTGGCCATTGCGACGGGCCCAGTCCCGGATAGCCGCGCTCTGCTCGCGATCAATGGCTCCACGGCCGCGGCCCGAGCTGGACCGTCCACGCCTGCGACCGCCGACCCGGCGGGAGGCCTCAACCCACTGCTTCAGGTCGTTGCGGAGTTTCGTCGCATTCTTTGCCGAAAGGTCAATCTCATAGGTCACGCCGTCGAGGCCGAATTCGACCGTTTCATCGGCGGCACCTTCGCCGTCGAAATCATCGACAAGAGTGACGGTCACTTTCTTCGCCATTGGCTGAGCCTTCTGCTTTCTTCTTAGACACTTGCCATAGTAGACACGTGCTCGGACCGCCCCCGCCGCACAATCTGCCATATCCAGACGGGTAATTCAATACGAAACCTCAGCGGCACTCAGTTGCTATGCGGTCGCACAATAGGAAATAGCACTGTTTCCCTTATTGACAGGCCGGTCAAAGCCATCAGCAACCGATCGATACCCATTCCGGTTCCGGTGCACGGCGGCATAGCGTGCTCGAGCGCAACGAGAAAATCCTCGTCGAGCAGCATCGCCTCGTCGTCGCCGGCGGCTGCGGCCCGGGCCTGCTCAGCGAACCTTTCCCGCTGCACCACCGGATCGATCAATTCCGAATATCCGGTGGCCAGTTCGAACCCGCGAATATACAGATCCCACTTCTCGGTAACACCGGCGATGCTGCGATGCTGACGGGTCAAAGGGGTTGTCTCCACCGGAAAATCCCTGACAAACGTTGGCGCGGTCAGCCCCGCTCCGACGGTGTGTTCCCAGAGTTCCTCGACCAACTTACCGTGTCCATACCCGCGATCGGCGGGCACTTCGACTTCGAGTCCAGCCGCGATAGCAAGCAAGCGATCGACACCGGTGTTTGGTGTGATCTCTTCGCCAAGAGCGGCCGATAGTGACGGATACATTTCTATCGACGCCCATTCTCCGTCGATGTCATAGAAGCTGCCGTCGGGTAGCGGGAGTTGTCGACTACCGATGGCCTCGTCCGCCACCTGTTGAATAAGCTCGCGGGTTACAACCGCGGAATCGTCATAGGTTCCATACGCCTGATACGTCTCCAGCATGGAAAATTCAGGAGAATGTGTCGAATCGGATCCCTCGTTTCGGAACACCCGATTTAGTTCGAACACCTTGTCAAACCCACCGACGACACACCGCTTCAGGAACAGTTCCGGGGCGATCCGCAGGTAGAGATCGATGTCGAGCGCATTGGAGTGCGTGACGAACGGGCGGGCCGCCGCGCCGCCCGCCAAAGTCTGCAGTATCGGCGTTTCGACTTCCAGGAAGCCGCGTTGCTCCAGCGCATTCCGTATTGCGCGAACGACCGCGATCCGCTGGCGGGCAATCGTGCGTGCCTGGGGACGCACGATCAGGTCCACGTAGCGTTGCCGCACCCGCGACTCTTCGCTCATCTCTTTATGGGCCACCGGCAGCGGTCGCAGCGCCTTGGACGCCATCTGCCAACTGTCGCCGAGCACGGACAGCTCACCGCGGCGCGAGCTGATCACCTCTCCGTGGACGCTGACGATGTCGCCGATATCGACGTCGGCTTTCCATTCCTCCAGCGCTTGCTCGCCGACGCTGGCCAGGCTGAGCATCACCTGCAGCTGGGTGCCGTCGCCTTCTTGAAGTGTCGCAAAGCACAACTTGCCGGAGTTGCGGGCGAACACCACCCGGCCGGCAACAGCGACGATGTCACCGGTGGTCGAATCTGCCGGCAGGTCGGGATATGCGGCGCGAACCTGAGCCAGGGTGTGGGTGCGCCCGACTTCGACGGGATACGGGTCGCGGCCCTCGGCCGCCAGGCGGGCGCGTTTGTCCCGGCGTATCCGGAACTGCTCGGGGATATCTGCGTCGCCGGCGGTCACGACCAGCCAGCTTAAAGGAAACCCTGCGACGAGCCTTCGGGGCAGTCAGCGTGCCGTCTTGAGCCGTCCGCGCTGGCTGTCCCGGTTGCGCTCGAACACCAGCCGCAGCCCTTGCAGGGTCAGGTGCTGGTCGTAGTGATCGACCGAATGCAGCTCGGCCAGTAGCAGAGGGGCAGTGTGTCCGGTGGCGACCACCGTGACGTCGTCGCCGGCGAACCCGTCGACGTCCTCGCGGATCCGGCCCACCAGGCCGTCCACCAAGCCGGCGAACCCGAACACTGCACCGGACTGCATGCATTCGACGGTGTTCTTGCCGACCACCGAACGTGGACGGGCCAACTCGACCCGCCGCAGGGCGGCCGAGCGCGCCGCCGCGGCGTCGGAGGAGACCTGTATACCCGGCGCGATCGCGCCGCCCAAGAATTCACCCTTGGCGGACACTACGTCCACGCAGATCGACGAGCCGAAGTCGATCACGATGGCCGCGGTCCCATACTTCTGAAAAGCCGCTAGACAGTTGACAATTCGGTCTGCTCCGACTTCCTTTGGGTTGTCGACCAGCAGCGGGATGCCGGTGCGAACACCGGGTTCGATCAGCACGTGTGGCACGTTCGGCCAGTACTGCTCGAGCATCAGCCGCACCTCATGCAGCACCGACGGCACCGTGGACAGTGCGGACGCGCCGGTGAGCTGATCCGAATCGTCACCGATCAGGCCGTCAAGTGTCAGCGCGAGTTCGTCTGCGGTGATTTCGGGTTCGGTGCGAATCCGCCACTGCTGCGCGACCTTCGCGTGCTCCTTGGCGCCCGAGATGAGCCCGACGACGGTATGTGTGTTGCGGACGTCGATGGCCAGCAACACGATTAGGCGTCCTTCATCGCGGCGAGACCAGCTCGCCCGCGTCGGCGGGGACGAACGCCGGATCGTTGCCCAGATCGATCGCCCGGTTCTCGGCGTCGACGAAGACGACCTTGGGCTGGTAGCTGCGCGCCTCGGCGTCTTCCATCTGGGCGTACGCGATCAGGATCACCAGATCGCCTGGATGCACGAGATGCGCTGCAGCGCCGTTGATTCCGATCACGCCGCTGCCGCGCTGACCGGTGATCGCATACGTGACCAGCCGCGCGCCGTTGTCGATGTCGACGATCGTCACCTGTTCGCCCTCGAGCAGGTCGGCCGCGTCCATCAGATCGGCGTCGATCGTCACCGATCCGACATAGTGCAGGTCGGCCTGCGTGACGGTGGCCCGGTGGATCTTCGATTTGAGCATCGTTCGTAACATCAATTCCTCCAATGTGATTCGAGGGATTCAGCCGCGACGGCGGGCACTCGCCCGTCGGCGCCGACGGTAGTTCCGATTTCAATTGCGACGTTGTCGAGCAGCCTGGTTTTGCCGAGCCGGGCCGCGACCAGCAGGCGTCCGGCACCGCTGACCGGGGCGGGCCCCAACCCGCTGTCGCGCACTTCGAGGTAGTCCACGTCGATCGCGGGCACCTCCGACAGCACCGAACCGGCCGCGCGCAGCGCTTCATCCGCGCCACCGTGGGCGGCGTGCGATCCGGCCAGCAGAGCCGCCGACAAGATGCCGGCCAGCTCGCGTTGCGCGGCGTTGAGGTAGCGGTTGCGCGACGACATCGCCAGGCCATCCGTCTCGCGCACGATCGGCACACCGACGACCTGAACGTCGATGTTGAGGTCGGCGACCATCTGGCGAACCAGGACCAGTTGCTGATAGTCCTTCTCACCGAAGAAGATTCGGTCGGGCGCCACGATCTGCAGCAGCTTGCAGACGACGGTCAGCATGCCGGCGAAATGGGTGGGTCGCGCCGAGCCCTCGAGCTCGGATCCGAGCGGACCGGGGTACACCGTGGTCCGCTGGCCGTCCGGGTACATCGCGACAGCGCTTGGGGTGAAGGCAATTTCGACTCCTTCACCGCGCAACAACGTCAGGTCGTCGTCGAGAACCCGCGGGTAGGCGTCCAGATCCTCGTCGGCGCCGAATTGCAACGGGTTGACGAAGATCGACACCACCACCACCGAACCGGGCACCCGCTTGGCGGCGCGGACAAGTGCGAGGTGTCCGTCGTGCAGCGCGCCCATGGTCGGCACCAGCATCACGCGTCGACCGGTTCGGCGCAGCGCGCGGCTGACCTCGCGGACATCGCTGGGTTTCGGGTAGACGTTCAGTTCGCCGGCATTGAACTTCGGCGGCCGTTGGATGCTCATCGCGCCAAAACCTCGAGCACGTCCTCGGGTGCGTGCACCCGCTGCGCGGTCCGCATTGCGTTGACCCGATAGGCCTGTGCCAGTTGAGGATCGACCGCCTCTAGCGCGCTGAGGTGGCCGGCCAGGGCGCCGGCGTCACCGCGCGCGATCGGTCCGGTGAGCGCGGCCTGCCCGCGCTGCAGCGTGTTCTCCAGTGCCGCACGGGCCAGCGGTCCCAGGATGCGCTCGGCGATGCCACCGGGTTGGTTGTCGACGAGTTGTTGACCGAGCAGTTCGGTGCCAGACAGCGCGGACCGCAGAGCATCCAGGGCGTCGGCGACAACGGTGACGATGTGGTTGCCGGCATGCGCCAGTGCGGCGTGATACAGCGTGCGTGCGTCCTCGGGGACCCGGAACGGCTCGCCGCCGATCTCGAGCACCAGGGACTGTGCGATCGCGTAGCCGACCTCGTCGGCGGCGGTGATCCCGAAGCAGGTGTCCGGCAGCCGGGAGATGTCCTCGTCGGATCCGGTGAAAGTCATGGCCGGATGAATGGCCATCGGTATGCAGTCCTGAGCGCTCAGCGGTGACAGCACGTCGATGCCGTTGGAGCCGGAGGTGTGCGCGACGATGGTGCCCGGCGGCACCGCGGAGGTGGCAGCCAGGCCCGACACCAGGCCCGCCAGCTCGGTGTCCGGGACGGCCAACAGCAAAAGCTCGGCGCTTCCGGCGACGTCGGGCACCGGAGCGACGGGGGTGTCGGGCAGCCAGCGCTCGGCCCGCTGCCGCGATGCGCGGGACACGGCGCTGCACGCAACCACGACATGGTCGACGCGTTCCAGCGCCACACCTAATGCGGTTCCCACGCGGCCTGCGGAGATGATCCCCACCTTGAGCCGAGCGGGGCGCAACCCGTCGAACTGCACCATCGCAGACGACCCTCACAACTCTCTTGGTTCGTTCCAGTCCCGCGTAGCGGGTACCGGACGGTCGTAAAGACTCTACCGCGAAGACGCAGCTACGACGCTGTGGTATTCGCCTCAGTCTTCGCGGCGACGGCGACGACCGCCGCCCTCGGACGGAGCGGTCTGCAGCCGCGCCAGCAATTCGGCGACCGACTGGCCGCCAGACGGCGGCTCCTCGGTCTCGGAGTACGGGTCGGTGCTGCGATGACGGGCGCTGGGGGGCGGCGACATCGCCGGCTCCTTGTCCAGCGAGGACGGCGGCGATGGCGGAGGCGGCGGTGGCGGAGGGGGTGACATCGCCGGCGCCGGTGTCGCTGAGCCGCCGAAGCCGGGGTCGGGGTAGTCCGAGGAATGGCGGGACCGCGCGCGACGGCCCGACTCGCCCCATTCGGCCGCGGCTTCGTCGGCCTGGCCCGCCGACGATTCGGCGGGTCCGCTGGAATGCCGTCCCCGGCGTTCGACCGGCGAGGACGGCGGTTCGCCGATGCCCGGGGAACGATGCGATGCCCTCTCGCGTGACGGCGCGTTGTCGTAGGCCCACGAGGGCGCGGCGCCGTCGGTCTGGCTGGCGTTCCAGTTGCTTCCGGGCGCTCCAGGGGGCAGCCACTGTCCCTCGGAGCTGACCGGCTGCCAGGCCGGCTGCTCTTGCCGGCGGGGCGCTTCCGTGGGCGGCGGCCATGGAATCCGCGGCTGTTGCGGTGACGCCTCGGGTGGCGGAGGCTGCGGCTGGAATTGGGGCTCGGGTTGCGGAGGCGGCGCGACGAACTGCGGCTGCGGCTCTGGTGGCGGAGCGAACTGCGGCTCCGGCTGCGGAGGCGCCTCAGCCCGCCGATGTGAACGTCGCGGGCGCTGCGGTGGCTCGAATCGCTCGGGTGTGGGCGATGCCCCCGACGCGGCCCAACCGCCGGGCTGCGGTTGCCGGTCCGGTGGAGCCCAGCCTTGGCCTTCCTGCGGACGCTCGGGCCCAGGTGTGGGTGGCGCTGGCGCGGCCCACGCGCCCGACTGTCCGGCGTCGTTGCTCTGACGCCAATGGGCGCCGCGTTCTGGTTCCGGTGCCTGCTGTGCCTCCGGCGCCCGGTTTTTCCCCGGCGGATACGCCTCGGCGGGCGGCTGCTGCTGGACGTACGCCTGCTGATAGCTCTCCGCCGCCGGCTGCCTTGGCGGAGTAGGAATCAGCGGCTCCTCGTGCACGTCGATGATCGAGTCGTCGGTGCTCCGGGACGGCTCTTCGGCCCGCACCGACGCGACCCGGTTGATCCGCTCGCGGGCGCTCTCGTTGTCGCGATCCCATTCGCTGTAGCCCCGGACGGGCTTGCGTTCACTCTCCAGCGCCGGACGCTCGCTGAGCTCGGCGTCGAACAGGATCTCCAGGTTCGTGCGCAACGCGGCCAGCTCGGCCCGTAGCTCCGACACCTCGTCGGAGGCCTGCGCGCGCAACTCGCTGGCCAGCTCCCGGCGCAACTGAGATTCGACGGTGAGCTCGTACTCGCGGCGGGCGGAGATCTCCCGGTCCAGTTGCAGGTCGTAGACCAGCTTCAGGTCCCGCGCCCGGGCCTGATCCACGTCGCTTTGCCGGCGGTAGATCACCGAGACGAACGCCGCAACCACGGCGGCCCACAAAGCGAGGATCACGGCAAGCTTGAGGAGCTCCACTTTGCTGGTGAAAACCAGCGCAGAACTGGCACCGATCGCCAACACCAGCAACGTGGTCAGCAGCACCCAACCCGGTCTGCGGCCGCCGCGCCGCACCCGGGCGCCGCGGGACAGATCGGTCATGGCCCAAATGTACCGGCCCGAGCTCAGTCCGCGTGTCGCCGTGCTCCGGCGTTTCTCACCTGGACTAATCGGCCGGAGCGCCCCGCGCTAACCTTCGGCGCCCTCGCCGTTCTCGGTCGGATCCCCCGGCGATTTGCAGCAGTGTTGCAACCACAGCCCAGCAATCACCAGAGCCAGCGCGCTGATTGCCGCGACCGCCGTCCCGGCGGTGTCTGCGCTCGCCACCCGGAGCCATGATCGCCGGGGCAAGATGTACACCAGTACGCCGACCCACCAGCCCAGCGCCAGCGCTCCTACCCAGGCCGACGCCTTGGCGATGACCAGGCTGCGCGCCACCGCGAGGGGATGCAGCCAGCCGGGTCCGTCGCCGATCTCACCGTCGCTGATCTTGGTTCGCACGTAGCGCCCCCACCCGGCCTCGGCAACGCCGACCACAAACAGCGACAGACCCGTCCAGATCGTGATCGGCGGAAACCAGCGGTAGAGCAGCACAACCACCAGGTATCCCGCCGCCGCCGTGCCGATCACCGCGGCAGTCAGGTCCCGTTTTCGGGTGGGCCCCATCAGCTTTCCGACGCGTACGGCACGAGCACCACATCGGTGCGCCGGACGCCGGCGCGATCGGCGGCATCCAGCTCGGCAAGCAGCTTGGCCACCGACTGCTTTCCGCCCGACACCGTCAACGTCGCCTCGGGGTCCACGGCCAGCCACGGAATCAGCACGAAGGCGCGCAGGTGGGCCAGCGGATGCGGCAGGGTCAGGCCGTCGTCGAGGGAGAACAGCTCGCCATCTCCATCCAGCGACGTCAGATAACAGCTGACCAGGTCCACGTCGAGGGTCCGCGGGCCCCACCGCTGCCCCCGGACGCGATCCGCGGCGACCTCCATTTCCTGGGCGAGGCGCAGCCAGCCTTGTCCGTCGAGCGTCGGGTCATCGGCGATCAGCACCGCGTTGAGGAACGGGCCCTGCTCGACGCCGCCCCAGGCCGCCGTCTCGTACACCGGCGACACCGCCTGCACGGTGTCACCCAGCCGGTCGAGCACCGACTGCAGCCTGGCCTGCCGGTCTCCGAGGTTCGATCCGATCGACAAGACGACGCGGGTCATAGGGCACCTGCCGCGGGGACCACCTGACCCCGACCGCCGCGCCGTGACCGGCGGGCCACCACGGCTACATCGTCGAAGCTCTGCGGAATCGGAGCTTGCGGCTTGTGCACTGTCACCTCCACTGCGTGCACTCGTGTGTCCTGCATGACGTCCTCGGCGATCTCGCCGGCGACAGTTTCGATCAAATTACGAGCCGGACCGGCGATGACGGCCGCCGCACGCTCGGCCAGCACGCCGTAGTCGTAGGTGTCAGCCAGGTCGTCGCTGGCAGCCGCGTCCGCCAGGTCGATCCAGACGGTGATGTCGACGACGAAATCCTGACCGCCGGCGCGCTCATGGTCGAATACTCCATGGTGGCCGCGAACGGTCAAGCCGCGCAATTCGATTCGATCAGCCATCAGATCCCACCGCCCCCGCTCGCGTCCACGCCTCGACGACTTTGACGGCGTCGACCGATGCTCGCACATCGTGTACCCGCACCCCCCACGCGCCATGCAATGCGGCCAGCGCCGACACCACCGCGGTTGCCGTCTCACGGCCATCCGGTGGCCGTGCCACACCGTCGGGGCCGGCCAACAAGCTACCGAGAAAGCGCTTGCGCGACGCTCCGACCAGCACCGGGATGCCACTGGCCACTAACTCCGGCAGCGCGTGCAGCAAGGCCCAATTATCTTGGCCGGACTTGGCGAATCCCAGGCCGGGGTCGACGACCAGCTTCGACGGATTGACTCCAGCGGCGACCGCGTCCTCGACACAGGCCATGAGTTCGGCGCGTACTTCGGCCACCACATCGCGATAGGCCGGCAACTCATGCGGCCGATCGGCCGATACCGAACGCCAGTGCATCAACACCCACGGCACATCGGCATCGACGAGTAGACCCGCCATGGCGGCGTCCGCGCGGCCGCCCGACACGTCGTTGACCATCGATGCGCCGCTTTCCAGCGCGGCACGTGCCACACCAGCGTGCATCGTGTCGATGCTGACGGTAATTCCTTGCGACGCAAGCCCTTTGACGACAGGGACCACGCGAGCCGTCTCGACTCGCGGATCGACGCGGACCGCACCGGGGCGGGTCGACTCGCCTCCGACGTCGATGATCGACGCTCCCTCGGCGGCCAACGCCAGACCCTGCTCGACAGCACGATCGACGTCGAGGTAGCGACCGCCATCCGAGAACGAGTCGTCGGTGACGTTCACCACCCCCATGACTTGGACGTGCGTCGTGCTCACTTGCGCAGAATCAGTTCGAGCGCCTCGGCTCGAGATGCGTTGTTGGACTTGAACTGTCCACGCACGGCCGAGGTCGTGGTGACAGCTCCGGGCTTGCGGACGCCCCGCATCGACATGCACAGGTGTTCGGCCTCGATGATGACGATGACACCGCGCGGGTCCAATTTGCGCATCAGAGCATCGGCGATCTGCGCGGTGAGCCGCTCTTGGATTTGTGGCCGCTTGGCGTACAGGTCTACCAGCCGGGCGATCTTGGACAAACCCGTGACCCGACCGTCCTGACCGGGGATGTATCCGACATGAGCCACACCGTGAAACGCCACCAGATGGTGTTCGCAGGTGGAATACAGCGGGATCTCTTTGACCAACACCAACTCATCGTGCTGTTCGTCAAAAGTAGTGTCCAGCACGGTATCCGGATCGCTGTAGAGGCCGGCGAACATCTCCCGGTAGCTGCGGGCGACGCGGGCCGGCGTGTCCACCAACCCGTGCCGGTCCGGATCTTCTCCGATCGCGCAGAGCAACTCGCGGACAGCGGCTTCGGCGCGCGCTTGATCGAAGACTCGTCCGTTCAGGGTCGCGGAGTGAGAATTCGGCCGCACCATCGCAGAACTCCGTTCGTTTCAGCCGTGTGTCGACGGATTGGACGGGCTCGGGTCGCTACCTGGGGGGTCAGCGGCCTCGGGCGCCGGTGTACCGGGCGGCGGATACGGCGGATACGGCGGGTAGGGCTGGCCCGAGTGCTGGTGCGGTGGCGCCGGCCAGTGCGGTGGCGGCTGCGTCGGCAGGGGCGGCGGGTACCAGTAACCCGGCGGCTGTTGCGCGGGCGATTGTTGCGGCGGTGGCCATCCCGGGGCGTGCCAGCCCGCCGGGGCGCCGTAATCGGGTTGGGTGGATTGCTGCGGGCCACCATGAGAACCGTTGTTGCCGTTGGTGGTTCGCTCAGCCTCGGCCTGCGCGGCATCACGTGTCGCCGCTGCGATGGCAGCCTTGAAAGCGGGCTCCGACTCCGGCTTGGGCCACGGCTCGCCGCGCTCGATGGCCAGCTCGCCAGGCGTTTTGATCGGCGGTTTGTCCGACGGGATGCGACCACCGAAGTCGTCGAACAACGTTAGCCGTGGCCGCTTTTCGACGTCGGCGAAGATCGCCTCCAACTCGGCGCGGTGCAGGGTTTCTTTCTCCAGCAGCTCGCCGGCCACGATGTCCAACACGTCGCGATACTCGGTGAGAATCTCCCAGGCCTCGGTGTGCGCGGCCTCGATGAGCTTGCGCACCTCGTCGTCGATGTCCCGCGCGACCTCA
>NZ_DATNJW010000434.1:0-2202 GCF_035603715.1 Mycobacterium sp.
GCGATCGACGTGTACCGAATGCTGCGGGTGTCCAACCCCAGCCCGTACATGTATCTCCTCCACGTTCCGAATGATGAAGGGGGAACGGCATTTTCGATCGCCGGTTCCAGCCCTGAAGCGCTCGTGACGGTGCAGGACCGCTGTGCGACGACGCACCCGATCGCCGGAACCAGATGGCGCGGTGACACCGATGAAGAGGATCAGCTGCTGGGGAAGGAGCTGCTGGCCGACGAGAAGGAGCGCGCCGAACACCTGATGCTGGTCGACCTGGGCCGCAACGACCTGGGCCGAGTGTGCGTGCCCGGCAGCGTTCGGGTCGAGGACTACAGCCACATCGAGCGGTACAGCCACGTCATGCATCTGGTCTCCACCGTCACCGGGATGCTCGCGGAGGGGCGCACGGCCCTGGATGCCGTGACGGCCTGCTTTCCGGCCGGCACCTTGTCCGGAGCCCCGAAAGTGCGGGCCATGGAATTGATCGAAGAAGTGGAGAAGACCCGCCGCGGCCTTTACGGCGGCGTGATCGGCTACCTCGATTTCGCCGGGAACGCCGATTTCGCGATCGCGATCCGCACCGCGCTGTTGCGCGACGGCACCGCCTACGTGCAGGCCGGTGGCGGTGTGGTGGCCGACTCCAATGGGCCCTACGAGTACACCGAGGCGACGAACAAGGCACGCGCGGTGCTCAGCGCGATCGCCGCCGCAGAGACGCTGACCGCCCCGGATACCGACCGGGATGGCTGATGCCCCGCCCGCCGCGGCAGGCCGGCTGACCATCCGGATCGCGCAGGTCCTGCTGGTGGCCTCGGCCGTCGGGCTATGGGCGGCCTCGCGCCTGACCTGGGTCGACCTGCGCACCTTCGACGGGCTGAGTCCGCCGAAGCTGACCACGCTGTCGGGTGCGGCCTGGTCGGCGGCCCTGCTCCCACTGGCCCTGGTGCTGCTGGCTACCGCCGTCGCCGCGCTCGCGGTGCGGGGTTGGGCGTTGCGGGTGCTCGCGGTGCTGGTGGCCCTCGCCAGCCTGGCGGCGGGTTACCTGGCGGTCAGCACGCTGGAGATCCCCGATGTCGCGGTGCGGGCGGCCGAACTCGCGCGGGTGCCGCTGGTTGAGCTGGTTGGCAGCAAGCGGTATTACCCGGGCCCGGTGATCACCCTGGTGACCGCCGTTTGCACGCTGACCGGCGCGGTGCTGTTGATGCGTGCGGCGCCGTCGGCCCGCGGCAGCGCCACCAAATACCTGACGCCCGGCGCCCGTCGGTCGGCGGCAACGCACGATGACGGACCCATGTCGGAGCGGATGATCTGGGACGAGCTGGACGACGGCCGCGACCCGACCGAGTCGTCGCCGCCCAACGACAATCCACCGGCTGAACCTGACACCGAGGGTCGGTGACGAACCGTGTGCCGGCGCTCGCTACCCTTCGAAGGACGCCGACGACAGTTTCGCGGCGCCCGGGGAGAGGAACCGAAGGCATGAGTTCGGCAAGCGTGCTCGACTCCATTATCGAGGGAGTCCGTGCCGACGTTGCCACTCGTGAAGCTGTCGTGAGCATGGCCGAGATCAAGGCGGCGGCCGAAGCTGTGCCGGCGCCACGTGATGTGTTGGCAGCGTTGCGCGAGCCCGGCATCGGAGTTATCGCCGAGGTCAAGCGAGCCAGCCCGTCGGCCGGAGAGCTCGCGTCGATCTCCGATCCGGCCGCGTTGGCGTGCGAGTACCAGGACGGCGGTGCGCGGATCATCAGCGTGCTGACCGAAGAGCGCCGCTTTCACGGCAGTCTCGACGATCTGGACGCGGTGCGTGCGGCTGTGTCAATACCGGTACTGCGCAAAGACTTTGTGGTGGGGCCCTACCAGATTCACGAGGCCCGCGCGCACGGCGCGGACATGCTGTTGCTGATCGTCGCGGCGCTCGACCAGCCGGCGCTGGAGTCGATGCTGGAGCGCACCGAATCGCTGGGCATGACAGCACTTGTCGAGGTGCACACCGAAGAGGAAGCCGACCGGGCGTTGCAGGCCGGAGCCCGGGTCATCGGTGTGAACGCCCGCGACTTGAGGACGCTGAGGGTCGATCGAGACTGCTTCGCGCGCATTGCTCCCGGGCTACCGTCCGACGTGATCCGTGTCGCAGAGTCCGGGGTCCGGGGCAGGGCCGACCTGCTGGCCTACGCCGGAGCAGGCGCCGATGCGGTGCTGGTCGGCGAA
>NZ_DATNJW010000435.1:0-4047 GCF_035603715.1 Mycobacterium sp.
CGCACCGTGCTCATCGAAAACCGCTGGCGCGCACTCGGTCACCGATTCGGGGTGGTACACGGCGACGCCGGGATACCCCTTGCCGATAGACCCGGCGGGCGTGCCGTCTTCGCGGGTGACGATGACCGCGAACTCGCTGGATCCGAAGCTGTCGACCACCCGGCAGCCGAACCGCCGGGCGAATTCGTCGATATCGCGATCGGTTGCCTCGTTGCCGAACGCGATCCGCAACGTGTTGTCGGCATCGTCGGCCCGCTCCGGGGTAGCCAGCATCAGGGCCAGCGGCTTGCCGACGTAGTTCATGTAGGTGACGTGGTAGCGACGGATGTCATCGAGAAACCTCGACGTGGAGAACCGGGCGGGCACCATCGCCGCACCGCTACCGATGGCCACCGCCCAGCCTGCCGCCACACCGTTGGAGTGAAACAGCGGCATCGACAGGTAGCAGACATCGTCGGCGGTGACGTCGTACTGCCCGATGAGGCTTGCTCCGCAGAGAATCGCCATCACGTGGGCGAACCGAACTGCCTTCGGATCGCCGCTGGTTCCCGACGTGAAGATCATCATCAAGGTGTCGGCCGGTTCGACCTCGCGCCACGGCACCAGCGGCGGCGCGACCGCGACCGCGTCGAGGTAACGCTGCGACGCCACGTCGAGTACGGTGATGCCGTCAAGGTGCAAGCCGTCCAGCAGCGCTAGATGGTCGGAATCAGCAAGCAGCAGTTGGCAATCCGCGCGCCGGATGTCGGACAGCAACCCGCCGCCGCGGCGGGTGGTGTTGATCCCGCACAACACGTACCCGCCCAACCCGGCCGCCGCCATCGAGCGGAGCATCGCCGGCGAGTTGCCGAGCAGCGCGCCGACGTGCAGCGGACGAGCTGTGTCGGCCAGACCGATCAACGCCGACGCCTCGCTCGCAGCTTCGGCAAGGTGCTCGCGCCAGGTCCAAGTCCGATCGCCATACGCGACGGCGAGGGTGTCGTCGCCCATCCGGGATCGCAGCAACTGCTGCACGGTCTCAAACATCGGTTGGCTCCGGCCGATACCGCAGCAAGGTGACTCCACTGTCGGGAATGTCGCAGAACACCGGGCTCACCCGCATTCCTATCCGGACATCGGCCGGATCCACGTCCACCAGCTCGGTGCTGAACCGCGGTCCGGCGTCCCACTCGACGACGGCGAGGATCTGCGGCGGCGAATCCGCCCACGGTGGGCCGGTGGGCCGGCGCGCCACCGTGAATGTGTATACCGATCCGGCGCCGCCGATTTCGCGCCACTCCAGGTCGTCGGCCAGTGTGCCCGGCGCCAGCGTGCGCGGATAGAACACATGCCGCCCCAGTGACGGCGAATACTGGACCAGGATCCGGTGTTCGGTGAGCGCATGCCAGAACGGCGCTGACACCGGGGTGGCTTCGGGAAGTGGTGTCGCCTCGGTCATCTCAGTCACCACCCAGAACCAGCGCGACTTGTTCACTCATGATCCCGCCGGTGCCGCTGACGAATGCGTGGTTGCAGTCGGCGACCTGCGCCGCGGCGGCCCGGCCCATCACCTGACGCGCAGCGTCGACCACGTGGTGCATGCCGCCGGCCATCCCAGCTTGCCCGAATGAGAGCTGCCCGCCCGCGGTGTTGAGCGGAAAGTCGCCCGCATAAGTGAGGTCGCGCTGGTTGACCCAATCCATGCCTTCGCCTTTGCCGCAAAAACCGGCGTCTTCCAGGGTCATCAAGACGGTGATGGTGTAGCAGTCGTAGAGCGATGCCATGTCGACGGCTGATGGGTCCAGCCCCGCCATCGCGAAAGCGCGTTCGGCGGCGCGCGCGATCGGCGTCGTCATCAAGTCTTCGGCGTAGGTCGCGGTCTTGAAGGCGATGTGCTCGCCGAATCCCTTGACCCACACCGGACGGTGACGGGCACGGCGGGCCACGTCGGCGTTGGCGACCAGCACACCCACACCGCCCTGCACCCGCATCACCGTCTCCAGCATGTGGATCGGATCGGCGATCATCGGGCTGGCCAGAACGTCGTCGGCGGTGATGGGCTTGCCGTGGAACACCGCGCCGGGATGCGCGCACGCATTCGTACGCTGGTCGACCGCGATCTTCGCCAGAGCTGTTGGGTCGTAACCGAAGAGCGCGGCGTACCGCTGCGCGATCTGCGCGTAAGGCCCGTTCTGGCCTACGTTGCCGTATGGGATTTCGAACTCGGCCTGCGGGGAGCCGTACTTGTTGCTGGACGCACCGAACCACCCAGGTTGCGGCGGCGGGTGGCGAGTCGACGTCGGCAGCACCGCCGAACCGGGCACGACCGCGAGCACCGCGTCGCACAACCCGAGTTCGACGGCGACCGCTGCGCGCCACACCATCCCGGCCGATGTTGCGCCACCAAGGTCGACGCGTTCACCGAAATTCACCGGCAGGCCCAGATATTCGGCGAGGGTGGCCGGGGCGAACATGTCGGATTCCGCCAAGCCGTGACATATCAGGCCGTTGACCACCGCCGCGTCCACGCCGGCATCCTCGACGACCATCTTGGCCAGCAGCGCGTACTGGTCGAGGGTGAACGACGGTGGGCGGGATTGCTTGCGCTCGGCGGGCAGTTCGGCGATCCCGATGATCGCCGCATCGCCGCGCAGCCCCGTCACGGCTGGTCCCCGCGCAGCGGCAGGGCAACCGTGGCGGTGCCCGGCATCAGCACGGTGTCGCCGCGGCGCCCGGCGATTTCCAGGTCGACCAGACCGAAGTTGTCGGCCAGCCGCTTCGCGGTCACCGATCCGCCGAAGTTCAGCTCCGCGCCTGCTATTGCAACCGCCCGGTTCTGCACCGAGTACTCGACCAATCGGCCACGCCCGCCGATCCAGTCGGTGATGGCGCGGGCCAGCAGTGCGGCCTGCAGCGGCCCCTGCACGATGACGTCGTCATAACCCTCGACCGTTCGCGCCCAGTCTTTGTCGTAGTGGATCCGGTGACCGTTGTACGTCGCGGCGCTGAAGAAGAACAACTGTCGTTCATCGGCCGTCACCGCCAGCGTCGGCAAGGTGTCGCCCGGATGGACGTCCTCGTAGAAGATCTGCTCGCGGGCCACAGCACTCCCTAGGGTCTGGCGATCATCGATGTTGTTGCCTCTGCGACCAATTCGCCCCGCTGATTGCGGTAGACGGTTCGCCAGGTGACTAGAACGAACCTGCCGGAACGGCCCTGCTTCTCCACGATCGACTCGATCGTTCGCGCCATCTCGATCTCATCGCGGTGATACGCCGGTCGGTGAAACGTGGTGCTCTCCCCGCCGGCCATGCGTTTGGGAGCACGGGGAAAGGCAAGGCTGCCGGACACGGCTCCGGACGACCCATCCGGCCGCAAGCCGTCCAGCGGCGTGACTCCCAGAATGGCGTACTGCAGGTAGAGCGGTGGGCAGATGATGTCGCGATAGCCTTGGGCACGAGCGTATTCGGGGTCGAACCACAGTGGATTGTGGTCACCGACCGCCGCGGCCCACCGTTGCCAGTCGCGCCGGTTGACTTCACCCGTCGCCGTGGCCGCTACCGTTCCCACTCGCGACGCCGACTCGGCGTCGATCAGACTCTGTTCGCTCACGCCTCGTCCTCCAGCCACGTCGCCGCGACATCCGCCCCGCCGCCCAGTGTCGACAACACCCGGGCCCGCTCGGAGAACAGATGCAGATCGGTCTCGACCACATAGCCCATGCCGCCGTGCAGCTGGTGCGCATCGAGCGTTATCAGTTTCGCCGCGGTCGCCGCGTGCATGCGGGCAATCGCGGTCTGACGGGTGGCGGTGTGGCCCCTGCCGATCTGGAACACCGCCGACTGAGCGGCGAGCCGCGCCGCGGCCAGCGCGATGTGCATATTCGCCACCAGATGCTGGGCGGCCTGAAACGACGCGATGGGCCGTCCGAACTGGTGCCGCAGCTTCGTGTACTCAACGGTGCGGGACAACACGGCCTGCCCGGCGCCCACTAAGTCGAGCGACCCCAACGCCACCGCGGTGTTGGCCACCCGGCGCAGCGCGGGTGCGGTAACACCGGCGAGCACG
>NZ_DATNJW010000436.1:0-10717 GCF_035603715.1 Mycobacterium sp.
CGGGCAACCGAGCGACTGAACTCGATCTGCGCGCTAATGCTTATCTTCAGTTGTAGCTAGTGGACGCGGGGGCTTGGTCCGGCGGTAGGTAGTAGCCGCCTGCTGAGTTCCGTAGCTGCCATATCAGGTCAGGGCACAGCAAGTTGACCGCATACCCGACCACGTAATTGGCCGCGAACTGGTCGTTAGGGGTCACGTCGCGCTTCACGTCACCTATGACCTGTCCGTACCCTTCGCCCCGGCCGACCTTGTCGCAGACTCCATGGCCGTAAGCGAGCGCGTCGTTGTTGGGAAAGTTGTATTGCCGCCGCACTGTCATGTCGTAGACGTACTCAACCTGAGGGTCTGGGGCGGCAGCCGCCCGCGGTGCCGGTGCCAACAAAACGCCGCCAACCGCAGCCGCGGCGACGATCGCAACGCACAGCGACGTTCGACCATTCATGAGACCCGGTTGCACGACGATCGGCATAAATTGAGACGTTAAACTATATAACGGATAAGAACCAGCGATTCTGCGCACAGCCCCGCTTCACTCATTCTGCTGACGCTTTAGGTGCGAATCCCGAAGCTGGGCGCGAACGACCTTGCCCGCACTGTTCAGCGGCAGCTCGGCGACCGTGTACCAGTATTGTGGAATCTTGAAGCCGGCCAGCGTGACGCGAGCGAAGGAGCTTACTTCCTCGGACCGTGGCGGATGAGCCGATTCTGTCGGAACTATGAACGCGGCCAAGGTTTCTCCGAGTCGCGCATCCGGCACGCCCACGACGCCGACCGCGGCGACCGCCGGGTGGGTGCTCAGCACATTCTCGATTTCTAGCGGATACACGTTCTCCCCGCCGCGGACCACCATGTCGTGCCGCCGACCGCAAAGACGGAGATAACCGTCGGCATCCAGCACGCCCAGATCACCGGTGTGCAACCACCCATCGACGTCCTGGACGGATAGGTGCGCCGCGGCGGCGAGCACTTCGCCGACTCCCGCCCAGTCCGGCTCGTCGATCTGCAGACGAAGACCGCCCACCGGCCGGCCCACGGTGTGCAGAACGTCGGGGTTCTTGATTGCCGCCAGTCGATGGTCGTCTGGGCCCAAGCTGGTGATCGGGCTGCCCTCGGTCTGGCCGTAAAGGCTGACCATCGCGACGTCCGGCAGGACGTCGAGAACGCGTCGCAGTGTCTCGACGGTGATAGGCGAGGCGCCATAGATCAACGTCTTCAGCTGTACCGCGTCGAGAAGCCCCTCGCTGAGCAACATTTCGATCATGCTCGGCACGAGCAGGCAGTGGGTGGCATCGAGCTGCTTCAGGTTGCGCCACCAATCGAAGGAGAATCTGGCGGTGGGAATTACCGACGCTCCGGCAGTGAGAGCTACCAGGATGTTGCCAAGCCCGCCGATGTGATGCAGCGGTGAGCCGGTGGCGTAACGGTCGTCCGGCCCAATGTCGATCAAGCGACGCAATAGCTCGGCGCGGGCGTCCAGCACTCGCTCGGTGAGCGAGACTCGCTTCGGAACTCCGGTAGTTCCCGCGGTGTGCAGGTAAATCGCTGTGGGACCTGGTTCCGGATCCAGCGGCCGGTCCGAGACCGCCAAAAATGGGACTGTCACCGCCCGTATCCCGACCGCGTCGGCGATCCGCCGAGCGGTCTCGGCGAACGCGGCCTCAGTGAGCAGGACTGATGAGCCGGTCCGACGCACCGCCTCGGCCAGCTCGATGGGAGTCTGCCGCGGCCCGAGCGGAGCTAGCGGTCTGTTAGCGGCGGCACCGCCCAAAAGAAGTGCAAGCGCGCCGGCGTTGGTGGTGAGCAACGCGGGGACGGGCTGACCTGCTGGGACATCGAGATCGACGAGCAGGTCCGCGGCGGTGACGGCCTTGCCGATCAGTTCGCGACCGCTGGCGGCGCCCACTTCGCCGATGACCGCGGCACGTTCACTGCGTTCATGGACTGTACAAATCCGCTCGAGCCACGTCATAAGAGCGGCTGAACCGAACTAGATGAAAGGGAACTTCTCAACGTCTCCTCGCCGTTTCGTCAAAACGATAAATAGTTTACTGTTTACGTGGATTGTCGCGAAGGAGGGCACGACGACGTGCGGATCATTGTCACCGGCGGAAATAGTGGCGTCGGCAAGGCGACCGCACACGCAATGGCCGCTGCCGGCCACGAAGTGGTCATCGCATGCCGGACCCCGACAAAAGCATACGAAGCCGCAGCGTCGATGCCTGGCGACGTCGAGGTGCGTGAGCTGGATCTGGCCGACCTCACCAGCGTGCGCAAGTTCGCCGACACCGTCGACTACGTCGACGTGTTGGTGAATAACGCCGGTGTGCTGGGCTTACCGTTGACCCGCACGGCCGACGGCTTCGAGGCCCACATGGGCACCAACCATCTCGGCCATTTTGCGCTGACCTGCCTGCTCGGCGACCGGATCCGCAACCGTGTCGTAGCGGTGGCCAGTACCAACTACAACACTGCCCGCATCCATTTCGACGACCTCAACTACCACGATCGCCGCTACAACCCGTGGTCGGCGTACGGCGAGTCCAAGCTGGCGAACCTCTTGTTCGTGCGGGAATTAGTCGCTCGCGGCAAGACCGCCTACGCCTCCGATCCCGGCATGACCGACACCGGGATCACCCGCAACGGTTCAGGGGTACTGCAGTGGGCGGGCCGGGTGCTCTCGCCACGTATCGCACAGAGTCCAGCCGACGGCGCGCGTTCGACCATCCAGGCGATCACCACAACATTGCCCAACGGCACCTACATCGCGCCGCGAGGCCTGATGCACCAGTGGGGAAAACCGAAGCCCACCAAGCTAAGAGGAAAGGCCCAGGACGCGCACAGCGCCCGACGGCTGTGGGACATCTCTGCCGAGTTGACCGGCTGCCAGTGGCAGGACAGCGATCGTGACCGTTGACCGGCTGCTGCCCACACCCGAGGCATATGAACTGGTCCAACTGGCCGCCGACGTCGCCGACAAGGTGCTCGATCCGATCGTCGACGAACATGAGAAGAACGAGACATATCCCACCGGGGTTTTCGTGACTTTGGGTGACACCGGGCTGCTGACACTGCCGCATCCAGAGGAATGGGGTGGTGGCGGGCAACCTTACGAGGTGTACCTACAGGTTCTCGAGGAATTGGCGGCGCGGTGGGCGGCAGTCGCGGTCGCAGTCAGCGTCCACGTCCTGGCCTGCCATCCATTGATCGCGTTCGGCACCCACCAGCAGCAAGAGCAGTGGCTGCCGACCATGCTGAGCGGTCGAACGATCGGTGCCTACAGCTTGTCCGAGCCGCAGGCCGGTTCCGATGCCGCCGCTCTGACCTGTAAGGCCACCGCGACCGACGGCGGTTACCGCGTCAATGGCGCCAAGGCCTGGATCACCCACGGCGGCATAGCTGATTTTTACAACCTATTCGCTCGCACAGGCGAAGGCGGACAGGGTATTTCGTGCTTCTTGGTCGATAAGGACACCGAGGGACTTACCTTCGGCAAACCCGAGGAGAAGATGGGCTTGCACGCCGTGCCGACCACCACCGCACACTACGAGAATGCGTTCGTCTCCGAGCAACGTCGGATCGGTGCCGAGGGCCAAGGTCTCCAGATCGGCTTCAGCGCACTGGATTCGGGCCGTCTGGGCATCGCCGCGGTAGCCGTCGGGCTGGCGCAGGCGGCGCTCGACGAGGCGGCTTCTTACGCCCAGCAGCGAACGACGTTCGGCCGCAAGATCATCGATCACCAAGGCCTGGCGTTCCTATTAGCCGACATGGCCGCCGCGGTCGACTCCGCTCGCGCCACGTACCTGGATGCTGCGCGGCGCCGAGACGCGGGACTGCCATACTCCCGCAACGCCTCCGTGGCGAAACTGATCGCCACCGACGCCGCCATGAAGGTCACCACCGACGCCGTCCAAGTCCTCGGCGGCTACGGATACACCAGGGATTACCGCGTCGAGCGCTACATGCGTGAAGCCAAGATCACTCAGATCTTCGAAGGCACCAACCAGATTCAGCGGCTCGTCATCGGCCGATCATTGGTCGCATCATGACCTATCAACGCCCCCAGTTGCGCTTGGCGCCTAGTCCAACCGCCGAGTCGCGGGCGTTCTGGACGGGTGGGCGTAACGGCGAGCTGCTGATCAGCCGGTGCCACGATTGCGGCCACTTCTTCCACCCGCCCGGGCCGGCCTGCTGGCGCTGCAGAAGCACTCACGTTGCGCCGGAACCCGTTTCGGGGCGAGCCACCGTGGCGGCGTATACAGTCAACCGCCAGAATTGGATTCCCGGTTACGAACCGCCTTACATTGTGGCGATGGTAGAGCTTGCCGAGGAGCCCGATACCCGGCTGTTTTCCAACGTGGTCGACGTCTCCCCGGACGAGATCCACGTTGGGATGGCCGTCGAGGTTTTCTTCGAAGACTGGACCGCGCTCTCGGGTGAGGAAGACAGTCGCGTGTGGTTGCCGCTGTTTCGCCCCGTCAAGAATTGATCATGCGGCTGGGCCGGATGCTGCTAATGTGACAGTCAACTGTCAAACCGTCGGTTAGGACGCGACATGACCAGCCAAGCCTTGCCCGTCACGCTGCGCTCTCCCGAGGACCTGACTCCGGCCGTTCTGACCTCGCTGCTGCGTCGCCACCGGCCCGCGGTGACGGTCACCGATGTGCGGGTCCAGAGCACCTGGCAAGGGACCACCTCACACATCCACCTCGACGTGGACTACGCCGATGGCGACACCGACTTGCCATCAAAGCTTTTCGTCAAGACACAACTTGGTACGGTGCACGATCTTCCCGCCGCGGTCGACGAGTCGCTATCGGAGGGCGGCGGCGGGACGGTTCTGCTGGACGACGAGACGACGTTCTATCGCAATCTTCGCGACGACCTCGACGTCGAGACCATGACGACCTACTTCGCTGAACATCTCGACGGCCCGTCACAGTTCATGGTGATCGGCGAAGACATCACGATGCGCGGAGCACAGGTGCCCGACGCGGTGGCCGGTCTGCCCGTCGAGCAGGTCGACGAGCTGTTGGCGACGTTGAGCCGCGTGCACGCCCCGTTCTGGGCGAATCCGAGGCTCGATGGGCGCGGCGACCTGGGGTGGCTGCAGCATCCCGTCACCGGCGGGTTCGCAGAATTCCTGCGCACCAACGGTTTCGCGATCATCCGCGCGTTCATCGACATTCCCTATAAGCGGGAGCTTCTCAACAAAACCGGCGCCGACATGGACGCCATGGAGGCGGCGTTCTGGACCCTGCAGGACCGGGTGGCTCACGAACCGATCACGCTGTTGCACGGGGACCCGCACCCGCGCAACACGTACGTTCTCCCGGACGGCCGCGTGGGGCTCCTGGACTGGCAGTTGGTGCGACGGGGTTCGTGGTCCCACGACGTCGGCTACGCATTGATCGGCGCGCTGCCACCTGCTTCGCGTCGCGAGCATGAGCGTGAACTCCTCGACAATTACCGCGGGCGGCTGCTCGACGCCGGCGTCTCGTTGGTGCCTGACCGCGAGCAGATGTGGACCGCCTATCGGCAGAGCCCGGCGTGGGGGTTCTGCATGTGGGCCATTACGCCCGACCAGATGTATTCGGTCGAGGTCGTGCGCGCCGTGCTCGGCCGCTTCGCCGAGGCCTACGCGGATCTCGGCACCGGCAAGTTGTTGAGCTGAGGAACAGCACCATCGTCTTTGGTCGTCGGCCACGTCGACCGGTCACCGGCGTAGTGGCGCAGGACATTTGGCGCGCCATCCTTCGATTCGGCCTATCGGTTATTCCAAACGGTCTCCGGTCTGGCCTGCAGCAGATGAACCTCGCCGTCGGCGTCCACGGCCCACTCAACATCCACGGCGTACCCGGCGTTCTGCTCGATTTGTAGGGCGAGGCGTGCGACCTGGAGCAGCGTGTCGTCATCGATGCTGGGTGCATCGCCCTCGCCGGGGGCGAGATCGACAATTCTGACCGCCCCGGATTCGTACCGATGAGCGCGAGTCTGGCGCGCAATCTCCCGCTTACGCAAGCACAAGCGGGCCTTGTCGACCCAGGCGCTATCGGTTTCTACGTCGCCATTGACCACGCCTTCACCCAGGCCTAGGGCTGACGCGACATAGATCTGGCCACGGTCTCCCGTCACCGGCTCCAACGTCAGCGTCACGCCCGCTGCGACTGCCGGCACCATTCGCTGAACAACCACCGCCATCGCCACGTCAATGGAAGCCACGTTGAACCGCCGGCGGTACCCGATCGCCCGCGGTGTATAAAGACTTGCCCAACAACGCACAACGGCATCGAGCAGCGCGGGCGCACCCTCGATCCACAGATAGGTATTTTGCTGACCGGCAAACGACGCCTCGGCCGTGTCTTCGGCAATCGCGCTTGACCGCACCGCTACCGGCCCGCCACCCATCTGGGCGTAAGCCTCTGCGACCTGGACAGCGAGGCTCTCCGGCAGGGTGACTTGGTCGAACAGCGTCATGATTGCCGCCGACCGGTCCCGGTCGGTGCCCGTTGTCGCCAGTAATTCCGCGATGCGTGGCGCCACTCCTGCGGCGGCAACCGCCTCGCGGTAGGCGCTCACAGTGACGACAAACCCTGGGGGAACCGACAGACCTTGCTTGGTCAGCGCCCCGAGGCCGGTAGCCTTGCCGCCGACCTCGTGACTCAGCTCCGAAGTGCACCGGTGCAGCGGAAGAACATGCGTCGCCATGCGTTCCGGCCTGTGCGCACCTTCTGCCAAACCCCGGCGGTCAACCGCGCCGACGGGCTTTTGATCAGTTGTCATCGCGGTCGGCTACTTCTGCTTGATGACGAATTCCGGTATGCGATAACCGGTGTCACCGAGGTCGACGATGCGCATCTGCACCGGCTGCCCGATTCGCACATCGGCTGGATCCGCGTCGATGACCGCGTTGATCCGCAGGCCCGGCTGCTCTACGAGTTCGACGAGCCCGACGACATACGGGGGCACCCGGCCGGGAACGAGTGCCTGGCGCACGACGATGTAGCTGAAAATTGTGCCGTTCCCGCTGACTTCCTCGAAGTGCACCGGGCCACCGGTGTACCGGCTGCGCTCCAACGGCGGATGGATCCATTTCCCAGTGTCGTCGCAGCGGCACAACATCAACGAACCGTTCTTCAGGCCCTCCCAGTAGGGCGCCGAATCGGGGTCAGGCACCGGAATCGGTGCCACCAGCGCTGGACTCGTCATGGCTTCTCCCTGCTGTAGACATTGGCGCCACCGAAGGGCCCTCCACCAGCAGTGACGAGCGCCAGCTGCGCATCGTCGACCTGACGCACACCGGCGGCGTGGCGGAGTTGCAGTGCAGCCTCGTAATGGTGGTTGAGGCCGTGAATGTAGCCCTCGGACAGCAGCCCTCCGTGCGGGTTGACCACCACGTCACCGCCGTAGGTGGCGCGCCCAGTCGAGAAGAACTTGCCGACTTCGCCTTTCTCGCAGAAGCCGAAGCCCTCCATGGTGGCCATCACCGTATAAGTGAAGCAGTCGTACATGCAGGCCACATCCATGTCCGACGGACTCAGGCCTGTCTTTTCCCAGATCTTGGGACCCGCTGTGCGGGAGTACATCTCGGTTGGGTCGTCCCACTCGCTCCAACCGGCGCCGCCCTGCGAATTCGACGATCCGACCAGCCACATTGGGGGCTGCTTGGTATTGCGGGCGATGTCCTCGCCGACAATCAGCACTGCCACCGCACCGTCAACCTCGGATGTGCAATCCAGTACCCGGAACGGCTCGTTGATCCAGCGGGCGGCGAGATAGTCATCCATGGTCAGCGGTTCGCGTCGCAGCGCATGCTCGTTGGGCCCCGCGTGGCTTCGTTGAGTGATCGCGATCTGACCAAGATCCTCACTGGTTGAGCCGAACTCGTGCTGGTGCCGACGGGCCCACATGGCGAACCACTGCGGCGGCACCATGAAACCGGAGGCTGTGTCGAACTGGTCGTGGTGCTGGACCCGCATGGGTCCCTCGATGTGACCGAACCGATAGCCGGAGCGCCCGTTAAGCGACCGATACACCAACACGGCCTTGCACATACCGGCCTCGATGACCGCGGCAGCAGTGGCGATTTGGTCAGCCACGAGATTGCCGCCGCCATACATTGCGTTGGCCCAAGCTAATTCGTCGATGCCCAGCGCCCAGCCGACGTAGATCGGCTGTTCGGAGTCGTTGGCCATGAAAGTGCAGATACCGTCGACATCGGCCGCCGTGAGTCCGGCATCGGCGATGGCGTCGCGGCAGGCAGCCACGGCCATGCCGCGGGTCGTGCGGCCGGAGTTGCGGGAATACTCGGTACGGCCGATCCCGACAACGGCACAAACCATTTGTCTCTCCGATCTACTTAGGTGCCGGGTCACGCGGCAGGCCCAGAATGCGCTCGGCGACCAGGTTTCTCACAATTTCCGACGTGCCGCCCGCGATCGTCAGGCACCGGCTGAACAGATAGTCGTGTACGACATCGGGTTCCTCTCCGACCAGGATGGCCCGGTCGGCAATTCGCAGCGCCAACTCTGCCACCCGCTGAGCGTGCTCGGCCCCGAACAATTTGGCGATGTTGCCTTCGACTCCGGGCCCGGCGTCGAAGACGGCTCGGGCGGCCTGCCGCAGATTCAGCGTGGCCAAGGTGTAGGACTCGATCAGCAGCGCACCGACCTCGCGGGCGATGCCAGTGTCGCCGGGCCGATGGCGGGCGAGCAGATCGATCAAAGCGCCGGCGGTCATGGTGACCGAGCCGCCGCCGATCGACACGCGCTCGTTGCCGAAGGCCGCCATCGCTACGCTCCACCCGTCGTTCACACCGCCGACCACATCATGATCGGGCACGAAAACGTCGTCGAAGAAGACTTCGTTGAATAGCGTCTCGCCGGTGATCTCGGTGAGCGGGCGAATGCGCACGGCCGGGTCGGCGAGGTCGATCATCATCGCCGTGATGCCTTTGTGCTTGCGCACGTTCGGGTCGGTGCGCACGGTGGCCAGGCCGCGTTGGCAGTTCACCGCATCACTGGTCCACACCTTCTGACCGTTGACCACCCAGCCACCGTCGACCCGCCTGGCCCTGGTAGCAACCGCCGCCGCGTCCGAGCCGGCTCCAGGCTCGCTGAACAGCTGGCACCACCGCAGGTCACCCTCCAGGCTCGGCCAGATCAGTCGCTCGACTTGTTCAGGGCTACCGTGTTGCAGCAGCGTTGGGACCACCCATTCACCGAGGCCAAGACTGGGTTTGTCCAAACCGTCCAGGGCGTCCTCGATGATGAGCTGCTCGACGCTGTCGGCGGCCCGGCCGTACGGAGTGGGCCAATGTGGTTGAAGATAACCGCTGCGCGCCCAGAGCCTTTGGTGATCGTCGGCGTCGGCCGCCTCCAGTTCTGACCGGAAATCCAGTGCGGCCTGGCGATACTGTTCGGCGCCCTCGGGCAGGTCGACCGACTGGCGTCGGCGAACGCCGTCGCGTTGCAGCGCGATCACCCTGTCCCGCAACGCATCCTGGTCGCCGGCGAAGCTTTGTAGAACGGTAGCCCGTCTGATGTAGAGATGAGCGTCGTGCTCCCAGGTGTACCCGATGCCGCCATGCACCTGCACGTTCTGCAGGGCCACCCGCTGATAAGCGGTCAACGCATGTCCGGCCGCCATGGTCGCGGCTATCTCGGCCTCCGCACCATCGGCACGAGCCGCGTCCCAGGTAGCGGCGACTGCGAGTTCGGTGTCGACAAGCATGTTCGCGCAGTGATGTTTGACTGCTTGAAACGAGCCGATAGGTCTGCCGAACTGCTCGCGGCCGGCGGCGTAAGCCGTCGCCATCTCGGTGCACGCGCTCAACCCGCCAACTGCCTCGGCTGCGGCCAGCAGTCGAAGGATCCGCGTCGCTGTCCCGGCGGCACCCGGGAGGATCTCGAGTACCGGTGCCGAGTTCAGGCCAAGTACCACCACCGGGGCCAGCAGCCGATCTACCGATTCGATAGTCCGAATGCTGACGCCCTCACCGGCTGCCAGCAGCACGAGGTCGTCACCGGCGGGAAGCAAAACCAGGTCTGCACCTGACTCGGCCAATGCCGGTACCGCAGCGGCAGTGACCGCCGAATCGCGAACGACAGCACCGCCGTCGGTGCCGATCCCTGCGATCACGTCACCGGACACCAGCCGCGGCAACCACCGTTCCCGCTGCCCGTCCGTCCCGGCTTCAGCGATCACCGCAGACACTGCGACCGTGGGCAGGAAGGGTCCGGCCACCGCAGCGCGGCCCAGTTGCTCCAACACGATCGTCAGTTCAGGCAGACCGTAACCCTGACCGTCGAATCGTTCGTCGATATGCAGGCCAAGCCAACCGGTGGAGACCATCTCTTTCCAGAGTCCGTCGGTGGACCACCAGCGGCCGCTCTTTTCACCGTCGAGCAGGATCCGGCGGGCGCCCGCGGTGCCGGCACGCCCGGCGACCATTGCGGCCGCTACTTCGGCGAGGGCGCGATGATCTTCGGTGATCGCCAATGGCATCAGCCGCTCTCCAATCTAGTCACCAAGATGTACCGAACCGCTCGCGGCATGTCAGCGAAGTGGCCGGGCAACCGAACTCGAGGTCAGCAACCAATGCCTTGTCTTCGACGCTCTGCTTGACGAAGTCACCTCCGCCCGCGTTCCACGTTTCTGTCCACCACGCCGCGAGGAGAGCGCGGTTGCGGTCGTCGCGGACGACGATGAACGTCCAAGG
>NZ_DATNJW010000437.1:0-3204 GCF_035603715.1 Mycobacterium sp.
CATGAACCAAGCAATTACCTTCCTGCCGATGCTCGCCATCCTGGGGGTGTTCATGTTCTTCGCCTCGCGGCGGCAGAAGCGCGCGATGCAGGCCACCATCGACCTGCACGAGTCGCTGCGGATCGGGGACCAGGTGCAAACCACCTCCGGGCTGCACGCCACCATCAAGCGCATCACCGACGACACGGTGGACCTCGAGATCGCCCCCGGCGTGGTGACAACCTGGGTCAAGCTGGCGATTAGGGACCGGATCGAGCCCGAGATCCAGGACACTGGGGCCGACGAGGTTGGCGATCTGGCCGACGACCCGGGGCGACTGCCCAACGACTGAGGTCGGTGACGCGGCACGTACCCTTTTCGGTGCGGTCGAACTGATCGGCGCGCGAGGGGCGGACGGCGGAGTGGCGACCTGCAACGACGCGCATCGCGCATGAGCGGAGGAGACTCAACACGTGGCATCGCCTTCGGCGCCGGTGCACCCTAGCCGCTACCTGGCGGTGTTCCTGGTTCTGCTCATCGGCGCCTACCTGCTGGTGTTCCTCACCGGCAACAAGCATGCCGACGCGAAGCTCGGCATCGATTTGCAAGGTGGCACCCGGGTCACCTTGACCGCGCGGACGCCGGACGGGTCGCGGCCGAGCCGGGAGGCGTTGTCGCAGGCCCAACAGATCATCAGCGCCCGCGTCAACGGGCTCGGTGTCTCGGGTTCTGAGGTCATCGTCGACGGCGACAACCTGGTCATCACGGTCCCGGGAACGGACGGCAACGAGGCACGCAATCTCGGCCAGACCGCACGGCTGTACATCCGTCCGGTCATCAACGCACTTCCTGTCGACAGCGCTGGGATGCAGGGCGGCCCGCGGTTGCCCGCGCCGCGCGGCGGGCTGCCCAATGGTGGGGCACCGGGCGGGCCTGCACCAGGCGGACAGCCCGGTCTACCCGCGCCCGGCCTGAACCCGAACGCCCCGGCACCAGGTGCGGCGCCGGGCCACGGGCCAGCGGTGCCGCCCGGTAACGGCCCAGGAGGCGCACTGGCGCCCGGTGGCTTGCCGCTACTGCCTGACCAGCCGCTCGTCCCGCCACAGCCCAGGCCGTATCCACTGGACGCGCCGTCACCCGCCCCGACGCCACCCCCGGGGCCGTCCACCGCACGGCCCACGGCCACCGCGCCGGCGCCGTCGAACGCGCCCGCTTCGTCGACCGCAGCGGCGCCGCCGGAAGCCCCGTTGCTTCCGCCGATTCAGCCGGGGCCGCCAGATCCGCGGAAAGACCTCGCCGAGCGCATCGCCAAAGAGCGCGAGTGGCGACAGAGCACCAACAAGGGCGTGCAGTTCCTGGCCCTGCAATACGAAGCCACTCGGTGCTTCCAGGAAGACATCCTGGCCGGCAACGACGATCCCGAGCTACCACTGGTGACCTGCGACACCCAACACAAGCAGGCCTACCTGCTGGCGCCGTCGATCATCAGCGGCGATCAGATCGAGAACGCCAGTTCGGGGATGGACCAGCACAGCGGCGGCTACATCGTCGACCTGCAGTTCAGGAGCGGCGCGGCCAACACCTGGGCGGACTTCACCGCCGCCCACATCGGCACCCAAACCGCCTTCACGCTGGACTCACAGGTGGTGAGCGCACCGCAGATCCGGGAGGCCATCCCCGGCGGCCGCACCCAGATCACCGGTGGCGACCCGCCGTTCACGGCGAGCTCGGCGCGTGAGCTCGCCAACGTTCTCAAATACGGCTCGCTGCCGCTGTCGTTCGAGTCGTCAGAAGCCCAAACCGTCTCGGCCACACTGGGATTGACATCGCTGCACGCGGGCCTGATCGCCGGCGCGATCGGGCTGGGGCTGGTCCTGCTGTACTCACTGCTGTACTACCGCGCCCTGGGACTGCTGACGGCCTTGTCGTTGAGTGCCTCCGGCGCAATGGTTTTCGCGATCCTGGTGCTGCTTGGCCGATATATCAACTACACCCTGGACCTGGCCGGTATCGCAGGCCTGATCATCGGTATCGGCACGACCGCCGACTCGTTCGTGGTGTTCTTCGAGCGCATCAAAGACGAGATCCGCGAAGGCAAATCGTTCCGGTCGGCGATTCCCCGCGGCTGGGGGCGCGCCCGCAAGACGATCCTGTCGGGTAACGCCGTGACGTTCCTGGCCGCCGCCGTGCTGTACTTCCTGGCCATCGGCCAGGTGAAGGGCTTCGCGTTCACCCTGGGGCTCACGACGGCGCTGGACACCGTCGTGGTGTTCTTGGTGACCTGGCCGCTGCTCTACCTGGCGGGCAACTCGAAGACGTTGGCGAAGCCGGCATTCAACGGCCTGGGCGCGGTCCAGCAGGTCGCGCGCGAGCGGCGGGCCGCGACCGCCGGGGCCTACTCGACGGGACGGGGGTAGCGAGATGGCGGACACGACCGGCACCGACGACACGACTGCCGTCGAAATCGGCACGGCCACCGCAAAAGTGGTCCGCCCGAGTGGCGATGACACCGGCTCGCTGCCGCACCACGGCTTCTTCTCGCGCCTCTACACCGGTACCGGCGCGTTCGAGGTCATCGGTCGCCGCCGGCTGTGGTACGGCATCAGCGGGGTGATCGTCGGGATCGCGATCGCCAGCATCCTGATCCGCGGATTCACCTTCGGCATCGACTTCAAGGGCGGCACCACGATGTCGTTCCAGCGCGGCGATGCAACCGTCAGCCAGGTCGAGCAGGTCTTCCGGGAGACGCTGGGCCATGACCCGGAATCGGTGGTCGTCGTCGGTAGCGGCTCGTCGGCCACCGTGCAGATTCGGTCGGAGACGTTGCCCCAGGACAAGACCGAAAAGCTGCGCAATGCGCTGTTCGACAAGTACCACCCCAAGGGCGCCGACGGTCAGCCCAGCAAGCTGGCCATTTCTGACTCGGCGGTGTCGTCGACGTGGGGCGGGCAGATCACCAAAAAGGCGGTCATCGCCCTGGTGGTGTTCCTGGTGCTGGTCAGCCTGTACATCACCGTCCGGTACGAGCGCTATATGGCGATCTCCGCGCTGACGACGATGGTCTTCGACTTGACCGTGACCGCCGGGATCTACTCGCTGGTGGGCTTCGAAGTCACCCCGGCCACCGTCATCGGTCTGCTGACGATTCTGGGTTTCTCGCTGTACGACACCGTGATCGTCTTCGACAAGGTCGAGGAGAACACCCACGCCTTCCAGCACACCGCC
>NZ_DATNJW010000438.1:0-4236 GCF_035603715.1 Mycobacterium sp.
ATGACCGCCTCGCTGGAGCCGATCGTGGAGACCCCACAGGCGCTCGAGGGGTCGTCGTCGCGCAAATTATCGGCGTGGAACAGGTCGGCAACCATGCAGACGCAGCGCTGCTCGATCGCTGCCGTCAGCGGATATTCGTCCTTGTCGATCATGTTCTTGTCGAACGTCTCGGCCATCAGCTTGTCCGCCTGGGGATCCATCCAGGTGGTGACGAACGTCGCCAGGTTCAGCCGCGAGCTGCCGTCGAGCATCAGCTCGTCGTGGATGAAGCGGTAGGCGGCGTCGGGGTCCATCGACTCCTCGGGCAGCCGCAATGCCGGCACCGGGGTGGTGAAGAGGCGGCCGGTGTAGGCGGGCGCGATCGCGTGCGCGGGGACGGACGGGCGACTGGCGGTCATAACGGATCCTTTTCAGTTGGCGGCTAGAGCGCGGCTAAAGCGGTTCGGATGTGGGCGACGATGCGTGACGACGATGTGGGCGCATAGCCCGGGCCCGGGTCGGCGGCCGACAGCTCGGCGGCCCGTGCGTGCACGAAGGCCGCAGCCGCGGCGGCTTCGCTGGGCGGCAACCCCGCGGCCAGCAGGGCGCCGATCATTCCGGACAGCAGATCGCCGGACCCGGCGGTCGCCGCCCAGGACTGGCCGGCCGGGTTGAGGTACACGGGACCACCGGGATCGGCGATGACGGTGACGTTGCCTTTCAGCAGCACGGTCGCCCCGAGCGCGTCGGCGAGTTTGCGGGTGGCGCCGACGCGATCGTCGCCGGGTGGCGCGCCGGCCAGCCGGGCGAATTCGCCGGCGTGCGGCGTCAGCACGGTCGGCGCGCGACGGGACGCGAGCATGTCGGGATGCGCCGCAAGGATGGTCAGCCCGTCGGCGTCGATCAGCACCGGTAGGTCGGTCTCCAAGGCGAACCACAATGCGGCCGCACCGGTTTCGTCGGTGCCCAGTCCCGGCCCGACGACCCAGCACTGCACCCGCCCGGCGGCGGCCGGGGTGGGCGAGGCGATCACTTCGGGCCAGTGCGCAAGCACGTCGCTGTGGGCGCTGCCGCTGTAGCGAACCATCCCGGAGGTCGCCGCGACCGCGGCGCCGGTGCACAGCACCGCGGCACCCGGATAGGTCGACGAGCCGGCCATCACGCCGGTGACCCCCTGGGTGTACTTGTCGTCGTGCGGCCCCGGCACCGGCCAGCGAGCGGCGACGTCGGCCGCGTCGAAGCCGAAGACGTCGGTGGTGGGCAGCTCGAGGCCAATGTCGATCAGCTTCACCCGTCCGCAGTCGGCCAGTGCGTGCGCGGGCTTGAGGCCGCCGAACGTCACGGTCATGGCGGCGTGCACGGCCGGGCCGGTGATCGCGCCGGTAGCGCCGTCGATGCCGCTGGGGATGTCGACGGCGACGACCGGGATCGCTGCGGCATCGACCGCCTCGAAGACCTCGGCCGCGTCCGGCCGCAGCGGCCCGGACCCGGAGATACCGACCACGCCATCGATGACGAGATCGGTTGTCGCGGAGACGCTGTCGACGATCCGGCCGCCGGCATGACGGAAGGCGGCCAGACCCTTCTGATGGGTGCGATCCGGTTTCAGCAGTATCGCGTCCGCAGCCACGCCGCGGCGCCGCAAGAAGGTTGCCGCCCACAGCGCGTCGCCACCGTTGTCGCCCGATCCGACGACAGCGCACACCCGCCGCCCGGCAACCCCGCCGGTGTGGGCGACCAACTCGCCGATGATGGCGGTGGCCAATCCGTAGGCAGCACGGGCCATTAGCGCCCCGTCGGGCAGGCTGGCCAACAGCGGCGCTTCGGCCTCGCGGATCGCGTCAGCCGAGTAGTAGTGCCGCATTGTGCCCAGGTTACTTGTCTCGACGCCCAGCGACGACGAAGCCAAGAATTACGCCGGAATCAGTTACGTGAGCGCGACCCGGCGGTAACCGACCGCGGCCGCTGTCGGGTCAGCGGGTAGCACAGCAGCCCGATGAAGATCGCCGAAAAGTGGCCGATCGCAGTGAAGTTGAACTGTGTGACCAGCAGGACGACGAAGACGGTGATCAACACCGCGAGATAGGCCCACCGCCATGGCCGGGCAATGCGATAGGCCAGCACCGCGATCACACCGACCAGAAAGTAGCTGACCCCGATATCGGTGGCGTGGACCAGTCGCTCCGGTGCGCGGTGAGACTGAATCGCCAGGTACAGCCAACCCTCACTGATGTACGTTGCGCCGATGTGAGCAGTCAATCCGACGGTGAGCCAACGTATTTGACCGAGCCAATGCTCCGCGGGCGCCAGGAACAGCGTGAACAGCAACAGATACGGCGTCCAGGATCGGCCGTCGATCCACAGCAGGCTTTCGAACAGCACATGCAGTGGGTCGGTCGCCAAGTCATGAATGTTGGTGGATGCATGAACCAGAAGGCGATGCAAGTGGCGGCCGGCCTGAAGCTGACGGATCGTGGTGCCCAGCAGCACGGCCAGCCACAGATAGGTCAGCGGCGCAGTTCGCACGAACCGCCACGTCGCGGCCAACCAGCCTCTTAGTCGCGTGCCGAACGGAACGTCTCCCACGGCGCTTACTGTGGCACGGCGCAACCCTGATCCTCGGGATGGACCTCTTGATCCGGTACGACGCCCCGCGTATGGTGGAAAATCAATTACGAAACCCTGCGTATCGTAATCCGGACTTCCGCCGCAGGCGCTCAGCGATGATGCGAAAGGATCACTCTTGGTGCGCAGCCGCTACGCGGGCCAACCTTTCACCACCTCCAGCACCGACATTGCCACCGCGCTCGAGCAGGTCAGCATCCCGACTTTGCTGCTGTCGCTAGTGCACATCACCGGCGACCCACACTTCATCCGTGAGTTCAAACCGGCTGGGATCTTTCTCAACGAGGTCCAGGGCTTCATGTCTGACGAAGACAAAGCGCGGGCGCGGGCCGAGGCGCTCCCGGTGATCAATGACTACCGCGACCGCGGCTGCCCCGAGCCAGCCCCGCTGTCACCCGAGATGATCAGGGAAATGATGGACTGGGCGGTCTGCGAAAACGTGCCCGACGACTACCTGGCGCTGCTCGCCGAGGAGATGGACCTCCAGGGCGTCGACCCGCGCCGGCCGGCTCCGCTGGACTCCGACCGTGCCGCGCAGGTGCCGGTGGTCGTCGTCGGCTGCGGCGAATCAGGGATCTTAGCTGGTATTCGGTTGCAGCAGGCCAACATTCCGTTCACCATCGTGGAGAAGAACGCCGGCCCGGGTGGAACGTGGTGGGAGAACAGCTATCCCGGGGCCCGGGTCGACGTGGCCAATCACTTCTACTGCTACAGCTTCGAGCCCAGCAACGAGTGGTCGCACTTCTTCGCCGAACAACCCGAACTGCAGAGCTACTTCACCCGCGTGATGGCCAAGTACGGCCTGAACGACCATGTGCGTTGGCAGACCGAGGTCGTCGCCGCCGAGTGGGACGACGAGGACGGTCTGTGGACCGTCACCATGCGGGAGGACGACGAGGGTCTCACCGAGATGCAGGCCCGCGCGGTGATCACCGCCGTCGGCCAGCTCAACCGTCCGCACATCCCAGAGATCAAGGGCGCGAAAACGTTTCGCGGGTCGTCCTTTCATTCGGCGAGGTGGGATGACTCGGTCGATCTCACCGGTAAGCGCGTCGCGCTGATCGGCGCTGGCGCCAGCGGCTTTCAGATCGCGCCGGCCATTGCCGACGAAGTCGAGCACCTCACGGTGTTCCAGCGCACCGCACAGTGGATGTTTCCCAACCCGATGTACCACGAGGAAGTCGGCGACGGCGTGCGCTGGGCGATGGACCACCTGCCGTTCTACGCGCGCTGGTACCGATTCCTGGTGCTGTGGCCCGGGTCCGACAAAGGGCTCGACGCGGCGCGGGTCGACCTGTCTTACGCCAACCAGGATTACGCGGTCAGCGAGATCAATGCTATTGCCCGCCTGATGTTCACCGACTGGATTACCACCCAGGTGGACGGTGACGAGGAGCTGCTGGCCAAGGTGTTACCGGACTATCCGGCCACCGGCAAGAGGACGCTGCAGGACGACGGCACCTGGCTGCGCACGTTGCGCCGCGACAACGTCGACCTGGTCCGCACGCCGATCCGGGAGATCACCGCCGACGGCGTCATCACCGAGGACGGCGAAACCCACGACGTCGATATCATCGTCTACGCCACCGGGTTTCGGCACACCGACGTGCTGTGGCCGATGACCATCACCGG
>NZ_DATNJW010000439.1:0-3267 GCF_035603715.1 Mycobacterium sp.
CAACACCCGGGGCTGGTCGAGCTCGTAGACCGTTACCCCGTCGGGCCACGGCAGTCGCCAGGACCGCGCGTCCAGGCCGGCCGCCAGGATCACCGCCTGCTGGATGCCCGCGTTGGCGGCGTCGAGGAAGAACGTGTCGAAGAACTTGGTCCGCGAAGCGAAATAGCTGACCATCGACTTCATCCGCACTGGCAGTGCGGGTTCGGCCGCGACAACCTCGGCGGGCAGCTCCGGAGCGCCGAACCAGTCCCACTCACCCGCGCCGGCAGTGTCGAGGAAAACCCGCGCGAACGGGTCGCTGATCAATGGGCGGTCGCTCTCGGACTCGGCCGCGCGCGCCGCCGCCACACCGAGCGCCGTCGCGCCCACGCTTTCGGTGATTTCCCAGCTGTCGTCATCGGTTCTCGCCACGGCCTGACCCTACGTGAGCCCGTCGTACGGAAGAATCACGGTCACCATGACCTCCGCCCCCGCCTCCCGCCGGCCGCACATCATCCGGCTTGCTGTGTTCGTCGCGTTCCTGGTCGTGCTGTTCTATCTGCTGGCCGTCAAGCACGTGGTCAACATCGAGGACGTGCGGCGCTGGGTCAAGGCCACGGGACCGCTGGCGCCTTTCGCGTACATCGTGTTGTCGGCGGTGCTCGGCGCGATCTTCGTCCCGGGCCCGATCCTGGCGGCGAGCAGCGGGCTGCTGTTCGGGCCGCTGCTGGGTGTGTTCGTGACGCTGGGTGCGACGGTGGGGACGGCGGTGGTGGCGGCCTTCCTCGGCCGACGGGCGGGCCGCGACAGCGCGCGGGCGCTGCTGGGCGCCGAACGAGCCGACCGTCTTGACGCGCTGATCCAGCGGCGCGGGCTGTGGGCGGTGGTCGGTCAGCGCTTCATCCCCGGCCTATCGGATGCGTTGGCCTCGTATGCCTTCGGGGCCTTCGGAGTTCCCTTGTGGCAGATGGCTGTTGGCGCGTTCATCGGGTCGGTGCCGCGCGCATTCGTCTACACCGCGTTGGGCGCATCGATCGGAAACAAGTCGCCGGTGCTGGCCTACGCGGCGATCGGCGTGTGGTGCGTGACGGCGGTGGTCGGCGCCTTCGCCGCGCGTAGCGGATTTCGGCACTGGCGCCGGCGCGGCGAGCCGGATGAGTCCACAGCCGGCGAACCACTAGGCGATTTGCCCGCCTCGTAGCGAATTTCCAATTCAGAGGCCCAGAGCCTGGGCTGCCGCCGTCGCCACGTCGCCTCGCAGTCTCGAGATCGGTGGACTGCCTCGCACATGGATTGAGTTCGCCAGCAGAATGACGTAGGTATCTGAGCCTGGGTCCAGCCACATCGAGGTGCCGGTAAAGCCGGTGGCGCCAAAGCTACCGATAGGGAAGATCAAGCCCCGCGGCTTGGAATAGTCCGTATCGATATCCCAGCTAAAGCCGAACAGCAACTGTCCCGCGATCGCCGGATAGTTGGGAGCCAGCAGCGGATCTGTTGTGTTTGGCGTCTTTGCAATGGCTTCTCGGAGAGCATCGTTCGCTGCTTCGACCTGTCCTGCCTTATGGCCGGGCTGCTGAGGAGTCGTCATCAACGCCAGAGTCGCTTGCTGCAGCGGAAAGTTGCTGGGGCGGTTCGCAAGCCGATCGAGCAGGGCCTGCGCATAGATGCTGACATCGTGCGCCGTCGAGAACAGACCGGCGTCCCCGCTTACTCCCCCCATGCGGCGCGCCGTCGGGTCATGCACGGTGCCTCGAAGAAGGTAACCGAAGTCGGGATTCTTGCTGGGATCGGCTTTGCTTTCCTCATCAATTGCCGTTGGTGCGACGCGCGGCAACAGACTGGTGCTCCAGCTACCGGCAGGACACGCGACCAGCTTGTTGGGTCCACCAGCCCAAGCGGTCGCAGTTCCTCTGAGCGTGTGGGGGCCACATGCCTTGGTTGGCGGAAGGTAGCGGGTTTCGTCCATGCCGAGTGGCGCAAAGACATTCCGCTCGACGTATTCGTCTTCGGCCTCGCCGGTGAGTTTTTCGATCAGCGCGCCAAGCAGGATGTAGTTGATGTCGGAATAGCGGAAAACCTCGCCGGGGCCGGACTGCAACGGCGTGGTGAGCGCGCGATGGACGCCTTCTGTTTTGTCGGCTGCGGCCAGGCCCCACGGATCCCCGAGACTTACGTCGATCCCCTCGCCAGAGGTGTGGGTAAGCAGCATGCGAACGGTGACTTGTGCACGCTGTGGATCGTTCGCCGTATTGAAGTCAGGCAAATATGTCTGCACATGTTCGTCGAAGGCAACCTCGCCTTGTTCGTACAGCTGCATGACGGCAGTCGCGGTTGCCAGAGGCTTCGTCAGCGACGCGATGTCGAAGATGGTGTCTTCGGTCATCGGCTCGGCAGGTGTGGGCGATCCGTCCAAACCCTGTTGGCCGGCAAGCTTGCGCGAGCCATACGCCTGGTGGAAGACGGTCGTGCCGCCATGCCCGATCATCACCACACCGCCGGGCAGCTTCTGGGCCGCGATCGCGTCGTTCATCAGCGTCGAGATCGGTGCGAATTCGGTTGTGGCAGCTGGCATTCCCTTGCGGCTCACTACGTACCTGGCCGAGGCGCCCGCGATGAGCATCAACACGGCGATTCCAACAGCGATGGTTGTCCGCACGGCGCCGGCTTCAGACAGCAGAGCTGGGTGAGGGCGGAACAGGAATCGGCGCGAGCGAGTTGCCTTCCCGGATTGACGAACAGTTCTGCGGAGCCGGCAGGCCGGCGAAACGCTGTTTGATCCACGCGGTCGCGTTGTGCAACCAGATGGGGACGCTCCAGATGTGGCTGAGCGCGGCGTATTCCTCGTAGTAGACGGTGACGCCCTTCGCGCAGTAGTCGCGGGCGAGCGTGCGCACATCCCCGGCGATCATGACGCCGTCGCCGGCGCCGATGCCCTTCTTATTTCCCGGGGTGCCCTCGAGCTCTCCGTGGGCACCCTGACCGATGAACAGCGGGATGGTCGGCGTACCACCGGTACCCATGATCAGCTTGTTGGCGCAGCGGACGTAGAGCGCCAGGTCCTCCGGAGTCGGGTATTCGGGACTGACCAGATCCCGCCATTTCAGACCGGGGTATTGACCGAGCACGTTGATGATCGACGCGGTCTGCATTTGGTGAAAAATCCTGGCGCCGTTGGGGCTCAGGTATTGCGCCAGCTCGGTCTCGATCTCGAACCCGCGCGCGATCCCGACCAGCGCCATCGCCATGACGCCGGCCCAGAACGCGGTCCCCTCGACGTAGTGCAGGTTG
>NZ_DATNJW010000440.1:0-5388 GCF_035603715.1 Mycobacterium sp.
GTGTCGTGGGTGCGCGACGCGTTCGTCAGCGACGTCAGGTTGCCGATATGAGGCGGCTGTTCGCTTACGCGCGCAACACCTGGCGCACCCTGACGTCGATGGGCACCGCGCTGGTGCTGCTGTTCCTGCTCGCGCTGGGCGCGATGCCCGGCGCGCTGTTGCCGCAGCGCAGCCTCAACGCCGGCAAGGTCGACGACTACCTGGCCACCCACCCGAAGATCGGGCCGTGGCTGGATAAACTGCAGGCGTTCAACGTGTTTGGCAGCTTCTGGTTCACCGCGATCTACACGCTGTTGTTCGTGTCGCTGCTGGGCTGCCTGACGCCGCGGATGATCGAGCACGCCCGCAGCATGCGGGCCACGCCGGTCCCGGCGCCCCGCAACCTGACCCGGCTGCCCAAACACGCCGCGGCCACTGTCACCGGTGAACCCGACGATGTGGCGACGACAATTGCGGGGCACCTGCGTGGCTGGCGCACGGTCGTCCGCCGCGACGATGGCATCGAAATCTCAGCGGAGAAAGGCTATTTGCGCGAATTCGGCAACCTGGTCTTCCATTTCTCGCTGTTGGGTCTGCTGGTCGCGGTGGCCGCCGGCAAGCTGTTCGGCTACGAGGGCAACGTCGTCGTCATCGCCGACGGCGGTCCCGGGTTCTGCTCGGCATCACCTGCGGCGTTCGATTCATTCCGGGCCGGAAACACCGTCGACGGCACGTCGCTGCACCCGATCTGCCTGCGTGTCAACGACTTCAAGGCTAAGTATCTGCCGTCCGGGCAAGCGACGTCGTTCGCCGCGGACATCGACTATCAGTCCGGCCGCGATCTGGCCGGCGGCAGTTGGCGGCCTTACCGGCTCGAGGTCAACCACCCGCTGCGAGTCAGCGGCGACCGGGTCTACCTGCAGGGCCACGGCTACGCGCCGACGTTCACCGTGGTCTTCCCGGACGGGCAGACCCGCACCTCGACGGTCCAGTGGCGGCCCGACAATGCGCGCACGCTGCTGTCGTCGGGGGTGGCCCGCATCGACCCGCCGGCCGGCACGTACCCGGACGCCGTCGAACGTCGCAAACATCAGATCGCCATCCAGGGTCTGCTGGCACCGACCGAACAACTCGAGGGCACCCTGCTGTCGTCCAGCTTTCCCGCGCTGAATGCCCCGGCGGTCGCGATCGACATCTATTCCGGTGACGCCGGACTGGACACCGGCCGGCCGCAGTCGCTGTACTCCCTGGACCCGCGCCTCATCGACCAGCATCGCCTCAACAGGGTCAAGCGGGTCAACCTGCGCGTCGGCGACCAGGTGCGGATCGACCAGGGCCCGGCCGCGGGCACCGTCGTACGTTTCGACGGTGCCGTGCCGTTCGTCAACCTGCAGGTCTCGCATGACCCGGGCCAGATCTGGGTGCTGGTGTCCGCGATCGCCATGATGGCCGGGCTGGTGGTGTCCTTGCTGGTGCGCCGGCGGCGGATCTGGGTTCGGCTGCTGCCAGGGACGCCCGGTACGGTGAACGTCCAGGTAGGCGGTTTGGCACGGACCGACAACGCCGGCTGGGGCGAAGAGTTCGAGCGAATCGTCGAGCGCCTTCAGCAGGGATTGACGACGTCGGCCGTTGAGCCGATCGCGACCGGAAGGAGCACCCCGTGAACACCACGCACATCCACCTCGGTCTGGCGCGCAACTCCGACTGGGCGTTCACGTCGGCGGTGGTGATCATGGTCGTCGCCCTGCTGCTGTTGGCCGTCGAACTCGCCTACACGCGCAGCCGCAACGCCGACCGCGAACTGGTCGGCGTGGGCGCGAACAGCGCGACCCCCGGTGTCGTGACCGACGCCCCGCGCCGGCCGTTCGACGAGCGGGTCGGGCGGGCCGGGCTGATCCTGGTCTACGCCGGAATCGGGTTGTTGTTCGCGTGCATCGTGCTGCGTGGTCTGGCCACCCAGCGGGTGCCGTGGGGCAACATGTACGAGTTCATCAACCTGACCTGCTTCTGCGGGCTGGTCGCCGGCGCGATCGTGCTGCGCCGACCGCAATACCGTCCGCTGTGGGTCTTCCTGCTGGTGCCGGTGCTCATTTTGCTGACGGTGTCCGGACGCTGGCTCTACACCAACGCCGCCCCGGTGATGCCCGCACTGCAGTCGTACTGGCTACCCATCCACGTGTCGGTGGTCAGCCTGGGTTCGGGTGTGTTCATGGTCGCCGGGGTGGCCAGCATCCTGTTCCTGCTGCGCACCTCCCGGCTGGATGAGCCCGACACCCCGGGCGCGTTTGCCCAGCTTGTGCGGCGGTTGCCCGACGCGCAGACGCTGGACCGGATCGCGTATCGGACCACGATCTTCGGGTTCCCGGTCTTCGGCTTCGGGGTGATCTTCGGCGCCATCTGGGCCGAGCAGGCCTGGGGCCGCTACTGGGGCTGGGACCCGAAGGAAACTGTGGCGTTCATCGCATGGGTGGTCTACGCCGCGTACCTGCATGCCCGGTCGACGGCCGGTTGGCGCGACCGGAAAGCGGCCTGGATCAACGTGGTTGGCTTCGTGGCCATGGTGTTCAACCTATTTTTCGTCAATCTGGTCACCGTGGGTCTGCACTCCTATGCGGGGGTCGGATAAGCGCAGCTCAGCGGCTTCTTAGGCCGCTGCGATATGTTCGATTAGGAGCACTGTTCGTCAACTAGCGACCTTCGAGTGTTGCAACGAGGGGATTTTTCACGTGTCTGACCATCCGCCCAACGACGCGAACGGCGGCGGCCGCGGAGACCATCCGACGACCGAATTGCCGCCACACCAGCCGCCGCCGCCACCACCGGCCGCCGAACCGGCGACCCGGGCGTTCGCCGGGTTCCGCACCGAACGCCGGTTCAGCGATAACGCGACACAGAACGCACCGCTGCCGCAGACCCGCGTTGAACCGCGGGCCTGGGCCGAGACGCCGTATCAAGGACTTCCGCGCGTCGTCGAGTCGGGCGATGCGCCCCGGCGGGTCTACGGCAACTACGGGGGACCGCCGCCTTCGGGCGACACCGGACATCCGCAACCGAACTTGCCGCCGTCGCGCTACCCGGAGCTGTCCACCAGCACCCTGCTGCGCCAGGTCAAGCCGCCGCCATCGGAGGGCTGGCGGCGGTGGCTGTTCCGCCTGTCGGGACAGCTGATCAACGTCGGCGAAAGCCCGCGGACGATGCGGTACAACGACCTGACCGTCCAGGTGAACCGGCCGCTGCGGGGTTGCTACCGCATCGCGATGCTCTCGCTGAAGGGCGGCGTTGGCAAAACCACCATCACCGCGACGCTGGGCGCCACCTTCGCGTCGATCCGCGGTGACCGGGTGGTAGCCGTCGACGCCAACCCCGATCGCGGCACGCTGAGTCAGAAGGTGCCGTTGGAGACGCCGGCCACCGTTCGGCACCTGCTGCGCGACGCTGAGGGCATCGACCGCTACAGCGACGTCCGCAGCTACACCTCGCAGGGACCCAGCCGGTTGGAAGTGCTTGCGTCCGAAAGCGATCCGGCCATGTCGGAAGCATTCAGCGCTGGCGATTACGCGCAGACGCTGGAGATCCTCGAGCGGTTCTACGGTCTGGTGCTGACCGACTGTGGCACAGGGCTTTTGCATTCTGCGATGACGTCGGTGCTGGACAAGGCCGACGCCCTAGTCGTGGTCAGCTCGGGTTCGATCGACGGCGCGCGCAGCGCCTCGGCCACGTTGGACTGGCTCGACGCGCACGGCCACGAGGACCTGGTCAGCAATTCGATCGCGGTGATCAACGCGGTGCGGCCACGGTCAGGCAAGGTCGACATGCAGAAAGTGGTCGACCACTTCTCGCGGCGCTGCCGCGCCGTGCGCTTGGTGCCGTTCGACCCACACCTCGAAGAAGGCGCCGAGATCGACCTCAACCGGCTGAAGCGAGAGACGCGGGAAGCCTTGATCGAGCTGGCAGCTGTTGTCGCAGAAGGTTTTCCGAGCGATCAGCGTCGATCCAACGAGCACTTCATTTAGTCAACGCGGGTTGTTGTCACCGTGGGTCAACCGCCACAGGAAGTCCGGATCGTCATCGGGTCCGATGACGCGGCTCTTCGGGCGGTTGATCTGTGAACGGGCCGCGCGCCACCCAACGTAGACAACCGTTGCGAGAATCAGGGCCAGGAGCAGGTACAGCACTCAACACCTCCTTGGTCTGAATATACGCGGCGACCTAGGCTCGCAGTGTGTCAACCGGACAGAGCTCCGCCGGCCGCGCGGTCGTCAGCGTTTTGTTGTACGTGGCGGCCCGCCTGGTGTTGGTGATCGCACTCACCGCGGTGATTTACGGGACCGGCCGAGGCCTTGGTGTGCGTGATTTTCCGCTCGTCGTCGCTCTGCTGTTCGCGCTCGTCATTGCGATGCCGCTGGGGATGTGGCTGTTTGCTCCGTTGCGACGCCGGGCCACCGCGGGCATCGACGCCGCCACCGAACGCCGCCGCCACGACCGTGCGCAACTTCGGGCCCGACTGCGTGGTGAGACCCCGCCCGACGACAGCCCCAACACCTCCGACTGAAACGCGCGTCAACGTTTCTTGACACGTCGTGAGTGTCAAGTTATCTTGACGCTTGTGAGTGAGTTGCCCGACCAGTCGCTGAATCCCGCCGCCGATGCTGCGGGCAGCGCCGACCCGGCTGAGGGACTGCGCGCTGTGCGCGCATTGCAGCGGCTGCAGGAGCGGTTGGAGGCCATCCACGTCGCCAATGCCCGCGAGCAGGGCTGGAGTTGGCAGGCCATCGCCAATGCGTTGGGCGTGAGCAGGCAGGCGGTGCACCAGAAATACAACCGGAGGAGATGACCAATGGCGTTCGAGAGGTTCGCCCGCAATGCCCGGGTCGCGGTGATGCTGGCTCAGGAAGAGGCCCGTGAACTGTGCGACCGTGAAACCGGTTCGCGGCACTTGCTTCTCGGTATTCTGCAGACCGCTCGCGGGGACCTCTCGTCGGTATTGACGGAGTACGGCTTGACCGCCGAGGTGGTGCGGGCCCGGTTGGCCGAAACATCAACTGGTGATAAGTCGTTCGACGAGGACGCCGACGCACTCGGCACTATCGGCATCGATCTGCGGGCGGTTCGCGACAGCGTGGCCAGCACTTTCGGCACCGACGCGTTCGACAACGCGCTGTCCCGTTCGGGCCGCCGCCGTAGGCGGCGAGGGCATATCTCGTTCGGTCACGATGCCAAGAAGGTGTTGGAGCTTTCACTGCGAGAAGCATTGGCGCACAAGGACGACGAGATCCGTTGCGAACATCTGCTGCTGGGCATTCTGCGCGGCGGCGATAGGGCGGCCATTGCCCTGATCACCGAGCACGTCTACACCGCGCAGCTGCGCGCCGCGGTCGTCAGGCTGCTGGACAGCGCCGCCTAGCGCCA
>NZ_DATNJW010000441.1:0-4847 GCF_035603715.1 Mycobacterium sp.
GCGCGCTGACACATACCGCCGGACAATTGGTGCGGGTACTGCCGGGCCCGCAGCGCCGGATCGGACATGCCGGCGTCGGCAAGCAGTTGGACTGCTTGGCGATCGATATTGTTTGCGCGCAGCGCTTCTCGTACCTGAAAACCCACCTTCCACACCGGATTCAGGTTGGTCATCGGATCCTGTGGCACGTAACCAATGCCGGTGCCGCGGATTGATCGCAGCTTCCGTCGACTGACCGCGGTGAGGTCGACCCCGTCAAACACGATGCGACCGGCGGTGATTCGGCCCCCCGGCGGCAGCAGACCAAGAATCGCCGCGGCGGTGGTGGACTTGCCCGAACCCGATTCGCCGACGATCGCCACCGTCTGCCCGCTGCGCACCTCAAGATCTACTCCCCGCACCGCCGGAACGTCGTCCTCGAACCTGACCTCCAGTCCGGCGACGTTCAGCAGCGGCGACTCAGGTGCCGTCATGGCCGCCTCGCCCGCGACGCCGGGTCCAAGGCGTCGCGCAGCACGTCGCCCATGATCAAGAACGCCAGCACGGTGATCGCCAGCGCACCAGCCGGATAGAACAAGATCGGCGATCCGGCCCGCAACCGGATTTGGTCCACGTTGATGTCGCCGCCCCAGGACACCACCGACGGCGGCAGTCCGACCCCGAGGTAGGACAGCGTGGCTTCCGTGACGACGAACATCCCGAGCGCGATCGTCGACATCGCGATGACCGGGCCGATGGCATTGGGCACCACGTGGCGTACCAATATCCCAAACCTGCTCAACCCCAGCGCTTTCGCCGCCAGTACGTAGTCGCTGCCGCGCACCGTGAGCACGGCGCCGCGGGCGATCCGGGCTATCTGCGGCCATCCGAACAGCGCCAGGATAGCGATCACCGTCCACACCGTGCGGTGATGCATGACCTGCATCAGCACAATCGCGGCCAGCAGCAACGGGATACCGAAGAACACGTCGGCGATCCGGGACACCACCGCGTCGATCCACCCGCCGTAAAAGCCGGCCACGGCTCCCAGCGCCCCACCGATGACGAACACCAACAGGGTGGCACCGAGACCGACGGTGATCGAGGCACGCGCGCCGTAGATGGTGCGGGCGTAGATGTCGTGGCCCTGCAGGTCGGTGCCGAACCAATGCGCGACCGACGGCCCCAGCAGACTCTGGTCCGGGTTGGCGTATCCGGGATCGGCACCGGTGAACAATGCCGGAAGCACCGCAACGACGACGACACAGGCGATCAGCGCCGCGCTGATGATGAATTTCGGGCGGCGACGCAGCCCGCGCCACGTATCACGCCAAAAACCCACGCCGGCAACCGTTTCAGCCATAGCGAATCCTGGGGTCCAGCGCCGCGTACAGCAGGTCCACCGCCAGATTGGTGACGAGGTAGACGACCACGAGCACCGTCACGATCGACACCACGGTCGGGGCTTCCTGACGGGTGACGGCCTGGTAGAGCACGCCGCCGACACCGTGGACGTTGAAGATGCCTTCGGTGACGATCGCGCCGCCCATCAGCGCGCCGAGATCTGCCCCCAGGAAAGTCACCACCGGGATCAGCGAATTGCGCAGGATGTGCACCGTCACCACCCGCGGCCGCGACAACCCTTTGGCGGTGGCGGTACGGACGTAGTCGGCGTGCGCGTTGTCGGCCACCGCGGAGCGGGTCAACCGCACCACGTAGGCGAATGACACTGCGCCCAAGACAATTCCGGGCAACAGCAGCCGGGCGAAGGTCGGCTGGTCGCCCACCGTCACTGCCGCGACGCCCAGCCGCACCCCGAAGACGAATTGCGCGAGGAACCCCAGTACGAAGATCGGCACCGCAATAAGGACCAGGCTGACGATCAGTACGGCGCCGTCGAAGACGCCACCCTGGCGCAATCCGGCGATCACCCCGAACCCGACGCCGAAGAGCGCCTCCACCGCCAGCGCGATCATTGCCAACTTGAAGGTCACCGGAAACGCCTGCGCCAGAACGCTGGTCACCGGCAAACCGGAGTACGCGTGACCGAGGTCGCCGTGCAAAATGCCACCGAGGTAATGCAGGTACTGCAACCAGAACGGGTCGTTGAGGTGATATTGCGCGCGCAGTTGTGCAGCCACCGCCGGGCTCAGCGGGCGATCGCCGCCCAGCGCCGCGATCGGGTCGCCGGGTAGCAAGAAGACCATTCCGTAAATCAGCAGTGTGGCCCCCAGGAAGACCGGGATCATGGCCGCGATTCGACGCGCGATGTACCACGTCATCTCAGGCCTTCACGATGTGTTCGTAGTCCGGCAGTCCGTTCCAGGTCAGCGCGACGTGGCTGACCGACGGTGACCGTCCCGCCACGGCGACGGTGTACCACAGCGGTACAGCCGGCATGTCGTGCAACAGGATTCGCTGTGCGTCATTGGCGAGCCGATATGACTGGGGCAAATCAGGCGCGGCTTCGGCGGCGGCAATCGCGGCATCGAACCGTGGATTGGAGTAGCCGACGTCGTTGGCGCCCGCGGCGGTGACGAACAACGGCTCTAAAAACTCCAGCATCGACGGGAAGTCGCCCTGCCACCCGGCACGGAACGCGGTGCCGATCGTATGGCTGGTGATCTGAGTGCGAAAACCGGCGAACGTGGGCTGAGGGGCGCCGACGGCGTCGATACCCAGCGTGTTCTTGATGCTGTTGGCTATTGCGTCGATCCATTCCTGATGTGAACCGTCGGCGTTGTAGGCGATGGCATACCGCCCAGTCCATTTCGAGATCGCATCAGCCTGCGCCCAGAGCCGGCGCGCACGATCCGGGTCGAAGTTCAGCGCGGCGCTGCCGTCGATGCCGGGGTCGTATCCGGGCAGCGAACTCGCGGTGAAATCGCGAGCCGGTGCTCGCGCACCGGAGAAGATCTTGCGACAGATCTGGTCGCGGTTGATCGCGGCCGATAGCGCGAGCCGGCGCAACCGCCCCTCGTCGCCGGAGAAGTGCGGCAGACGCAGCGGGGTGTCCAGCGTCTGGTTCGCCGCCGCGGGCGCGGTGACCGCGCGATCGCCGAGGTCTCGGCGGTAGACGGGCAGCACGCTGGGCGGAATCGTGTCCAGCACATCGAGATTGCTCGATAGCAAGTCGGCGTAAGCGGTGTCGAGGTTGGCATAGAAGACAAACCGCAGGCCCTTGTTCTGCGGCACTCGGTTGCCGTGATAGCCGGGGTTGGTGACCAGGTCGAGTTTGACGTTGTGCTGCCAGGCCGGATTGCCCGGCTCGTCGCCGAGTCGATACGGGCCATTGCCGACCGGATGTTGGCCAAACGCGGCCATGTCTTTCAGCGCAGCGGCGGGCAGCGGGTAGAAGGGCGAAAAACCAAGCCGCAGTGTGAAGTCGATCGTCGGACCCTTGAGCCGAACGGTGAACTCATGGTCATCGATCACCTGAAGCCCGGACATCGCGGTGGCCGTCGGAGTCGGCGCGGCGACCTCGTCGAAACCGGCGATCGGGCTGAAAAAACTCTGCTGCAGTTGAGCATTGGAGGACAGCGCACCGTAATTCCAGGCGTCGACGAACGAGTGCGCGGTGACCGGCGAGCCATCACTGAACGTCCAGCCAGCTTTGAGCGTGATCCGGTAGTTGACGTCGTCGGTGGTCTCGATCGACTGGGCCACCTCCGGCGTCGGCGCGCCCTTGGCGTCATACGACATCAGGCCGGCGAACAGCCGGTCGACGATCCGGCCACCGTTGGAGTCGTTGGTATTGGTCGGGATCAACGGATTCTGCGGCTCGCCCGCATTGACGATCACCACATCGGTTCGGACGGTGCGCACCTCACAGCCGGTCAGCAACGCGGCGGCCAGCAGCACGGCCAGCGCAACGACGCGAAACCGACGCAAGCCGTCCCTCCTCGGCGCGACTGGATTGTCTGCAGCCGCTCAAAAGTTAACTCAACCTGCCCCGGCCTCATTGTCCGGTTCCTCAACGGCCTGTCGGCCGCATTGTCACCGGACTACGCTCGTGCGCGTGACCGAGACGCACACCGAGGCACCGTCATCGTATGCACCATCAACACAGTTCGTTGCGCAGGCCAACGCCGGCGATGACCTGTACCGAAAGGCCGAGCAGGACAGGCTGGCGTTCTGGGCCGAGCAGGCCAACCGACTCTCTTGGGCGACACCGTTTTCCCAGGTTTTGGACTGGTCGGCGGCGCCGTTTGCCAAATGGTTCACTGACGGCCAACTCAACGTCACCTACAACTGCGTGGACCGTCACGTCGAAGCCGGCAACGGCGATCGAGTCGCTATCCACTGGGAGGGCGATCGTGTCGGAGAAGACCGCACCCTGACCTACAGCGACCTGCTGACCGAGGTGAGCAAGGCGGCCAACGCGCTCGCCGGTCTGGGGCTGGTCGCAGGCGACCGCGTCGCGATCTACCTGCCGATGATTCCCGAAGCCATGATCGCGATGCTGGCGTGCGCGCGCCTGGGCGTGCTGCACAGCGTGGTGTTCGCCGGATTCACCGCGACCGCGCTGGGCGCCCGGATCGCCGACGCCGAGGCCAAAGTCCTGATCACCGCCGACGGGCAGTTCCGCCGCGGCAAGCCGGCGCCATTGAAGGAAGCCGCCGATCAGGCGGTCGCCGACACCAGCACGATCGAACACGTCCTGGTGGTCCGGCGCACCGGTGTCGACGTGCCCTGGACGCAGGGACGCGACGTGTGGTGGCACGACGTCGTCGACTCGGCATCACCCGAACACCATGCCGAGGCGTTCGACGCCGAGCATCCGCTGTTCCTGCTGTACACCTCGGGCACCACCGGTAAGCCCAAGGGCATCGTGCACACCAGCGGCGGCTATCTCACCCAGGCGTCCT
>NZ_DATNJW010000442.1:0-8498 GCF_035603715.1 Mycobacterium sp.
CGAGGACGGCCGACATGTGTGGGCTGTCCGCGGTGCGCTGGAAGCACCCGATGATCCCGACCTCAAGGCCGAGGTGGCCGATCTGCGCCGGGCCGGACAGCTATTCGACGATGTGGGCGCGCAACTGGTGTCGGCGGCTGCGGCGCTGCTGAACTGGCATGCCAGTAACCGGTTCAGCTCAGTGGACGGCTCGCCAACCAAGTCGATCAGGGCCGGTTGGGCCCGGGTGAATCCGGTTACCGGTCACGAGGAATTCCCACGTATCGACCCGGCGATCATCTGCCTGGTGCACGACGGCGGCGATCGCGCGGTGCTGGCCCGTCAGACGACATGGCCCGAACGGATGTTCTCGCTGCTGGCCGGTTTCGTCGAAGCGGGGGAGTCCTTCGAAACCTGTGTGGCCCGGGAGATCCGCGAGGAAATCGGGCTGACCGTCAGCGATATTCGCTACCTGGGCAGCCAACCGTGGCCATTCCCGCGATCGCTGATGATCGGCTTCCACGCGATCGCCGATCCGGCTGAGCCGTTCGCGTTCAACGACGGCGAGATCGCGGAGGCCGAATGGTTCACCCGCGATGAGATTCGAGCCGCACTGGCACTCGGCGACTGGAGCAGCGACTCAGAGTCCAGGCTGCTGTTACCCGGATCGGTGTCGATCGCGCGGGTGATCGTCGAATCCTGGGCCGAGGCCAGCTGATTTAGCCGGCGAGCTTGGCCAGCTTCGCCTTGACCTCATCGGCGCCCGGGTTGGTCAGGGTGGACCCGTCGGCGAACTTCAGCGTCGGTACGACGTGGTTGCCGCCGTTGACTGAGCCGACGAAGTCCGCGGCTGTGGGGTCCTGCTCGATGTCGACCTCGTCATAGGCGATGCCGGCCGATTTCAGCGCCGTCCTCAGCCGGTGGCAGTAGCCGCACCACTGCGTGCTGTACATGGTGATGGAAGCATTGCTCATAGTCGTACAAACATAGATGGTCTCGCTGGTATGCCGCGGCGTGGCGCTGCCAGACGTTTGTCGGCCAGCACTGCCAAGATGGACGCCATGCCGGTGATCGCGGACTCCTTGATTGCCGACCTCGACGACGAACAGCGCGAGGCCGTGCTGGCTCCCCGCGGCCCGGTCTGTGTTCTGGCCGGCGCGGGCACCGGTAAGACCCGCACGATCACCCACCGCATCGCCCAGCTCGTCGCGACCGGACACGTCGCCGCGGGTCAGGTCTTGGCGGTGACCTTCACCCAGCGGGCGGCCGGCGAAATGCGGACCCGGCTGCGGGCACTGGGAGCCAACGCGCAGACCGGTGTCGGTGCGGTGCAGGCGATGACCTTTCACGCCGCCGCGCACCGGCAGCTGCGGTACTTCTGGCCGCGGGTCGTCGGCGACACCGGTTGGCAGCTGCTGGAGACCAAGTTCGCCGTCGTCGCACGCGGGGCCACCGGCGCGGGCCTGAAGCTCAGCACCGACGACGTCCGCGACGTGGCCGGTGAGATCGAGTGGGCCAAGGCCTCGCTGATCTCACCCGAGCAGTATCCCGACGCGGTAGCGGCCGCGGCCCGTGATGTTCCGCTGGACGCCGCAAAGGTTGCCGCGGTGTACGCGGCCTACGAGTCGCTCAAGTCACGTGGCGATGGAGTTGCCCTGCTCGACTTCGACGATCTGCTGCTGCACACCGCGGCCGCGATCGAGGACGACGCCGCGGTCGCCGAAGAATTCCGAGATCGCTACCGCTGCTTCGTCGTCGACGAGTACCAGGATGTCACCCCGCTGCAGCAGCGCGTGCTGTCGGCCTGGCTGGGCGACCGCGACGACCTGACCGTCGTCGGCGACGCCAACCAGACCATCTATTCGTTCACCGGGGCCTCGCCGCGCTACCTGCTGGACTTCTCGCGGCGGTTCCCCGACGGGACCGTGGTGCGCCTGGAACGCGACTACCGGTCCACCCCGCAGGTGGTGTCGCTGGCCAACCGGGTGATCGCCGCCGCCCGCGGACGGGTGGCCGGCAGCAAGCTGCATCTGGTCGGCCAGCGTGATCCGGGACCCGAGCCGACGTTTCGTGAATATTCCGACGAGGTCGCCGAAGCCACCGCGGTGGCCAAGTCGATCAAACAGCTCGTCGAAGCCGGCACGCCGGCGTCGGAAATCGCGGTGCTGTACCGGATCAACGCGCAGTCGGAGGTCTACGAAGAAGCGCTGACCGAAGCCGGAATCGCGTATCAGGTCCGCGGCGGCGAGGGCTTCTTCAGCCGCCAGGAGATCCGCCAAGCCCTGCTGGCTTTGCAGCGGGCGGCCAACCGCGACGCCGACGGCGACGTCGCGTTGCCCGAAAGAGTGCGCGGGCTGCTCGAACCACTGGGTCTGACGGCCGAACCGCCGACCGGAACGCGGGCCCGGGAACGCTGGGAAGCGTTGGTAGCGCTGGGCGAATTGGTCGACGAAGAGGTGGCACACCGGCCGACGCTGGACTTGCCCGAGTTGATCGCCGAGCTGCGGACCCGCGCCGACTCGCGTCATCCGCCGGTGGTGCAGGGAGTCACGCTGGCTTCGCTGCACGCCGCCAAGGGGCTGGAGTGGGATTCGGTGTTCCTGGTCGGATTAACCGACGGCACGTTGCCGATTTCGCATGCGCTGGCGCACGGGCCGGAGAGCGAAGCCGTCGAGGAGGAGCGTCGACTGCTCTACGTCGGAATAACAAGGGCCCGAATGCATTTAGCGCTCACCTGGGCGCTGTCCCGCAACCCGGGCGGTCGACAGAGTCGTAAGTCGTCACGTTTTCTCAACGGCCTGTCGCCGCAGACCCAGGCCGACCCCACTCCGAACCGGCCGCGCCGCAATCGCGGGCCCGCGTCGCGCTGCCGGATCTGCAACAACCAGCTGACCACTCCGGCGGCGATCATGCTTCGCCGCTGCGAGACGTGCGCCGCCGACATCGACGACGAGCTGCTGCTGCAGCTGAAGGACTGGCGGCTGCGCACGGCCAAGGAGATGAATGTCCCGGCCTACGTCGTATTCACCGACAACACGCTGATCGCGATCGCCGAACTGCTGCCCACCGACGACGCCGCGCTGGTCGCCATCCCGGGCATCGGCGCTCGCAAGCTCGAGCAATTCGGCCCAGATGTGCTGGACCTCGTCCGCGGCCGGGGCTAAAACCGCTGGTCAGAAAATCGCTTGCCCTGTCGAGCTGCTACGATTTAGCCTTCAGACGCAAGGTCCACGCTTTGCAGCAGCTTCTAGATGAGAGGAGGGAGCCACGATGATCAGCATCAACGTATTCGGTGTACGCCAGGTCGGCGACGCTGGCTCCCGCCATGCTGCCCATGCCGCCGCCGCATCGGCGGCGTCGCACAAGCGCATCGCCGCCGCGACCGAGCGTCCGTGGATTGGGGCTCTACCCAGGTAAGCAGCCCACTCATTCGCCAAATGGCCACGGACCCGAAGTCACCAGGATCCGTGGCCAAAGTTTTTCCAACGACAGCCCGCCACTGGTCTTCGATCCCCGCAATATCGCCGCCAGACCAGGAAGCAGGTGAACAGGACATGTCGACCTCGACAGTCCCCGACGAGCAGCTGCCGGAGTTGCCCTGTCACGTCAGCGATCCCGACCTGTGGTTCGCTGACAGCCCGTCAGAGTTGGAGCGCGCCAAGGCGTTGTGTGCTGACTGCCCGATTCGCCAGATGTGCCTGGCCGAGGCGCTGGAACGCGCCGAACCCTGGGGAGTATGGGGTGGCGAGATTCTCGATCGTGGCTGCGTCGTGAACCGCAAACGGCCCCGCGGACGTCCCCGCAAGGACTCGATCGCCGCCTAGAACACCGAAATATGTTGGGGTAGCGTACTTTTAGACGGCAGCGGCTTCGGGTTCGGCGAACCCGGGAACCAGCTCCTCGGACAGCTTCTGAGTCGGCACGTGAGCATCCAGCTGACACAGGATCGCCATCGACGAGGCCAGCACTCGCATCGGGATCGCCAGCTTGGGTGGCAGATTCATCTGTCGCGCCGTCTTGATCTGGGCTACACCCTGGTTCAGCTGACGATAAGTCATCCGCTGCAGCCACTTACGCGTGTAGTGGAAGACCTCGACCTCGACCGGTTCGACGTATTGGCGCAGCATCTCGTCGATGTCGCGCACCGACACCTGCTCACCCTTCTGGATGAACCCGACCTTCTCCATAGTCGGCAGCACCATGTCGTAGTTCTTGTCACGGGCGTACCGGATCGTCGCACCGAGCTCGACCGGGAATCCGCCGGGAAGCGGTGCGACGGCACCGAAGTCGATGACGCCCATCTTCTCGTCGGACATCAGCATGAAGTTGCCCGGGTGCGCGTCGCCGTGGATCATCTCGATCCGGCGTGGTGAATCGAAGATGAAGGCGGCCAGCCGAGTTCCGAGCAGGTCGCGCTGTTCGACGGTCCCGTTGCGGATGATCTCCGACATCGGAATGCCGTCGATCCACTCCTGGATCACGACTTTGGGGGCACTGGCCACGATGCGCGGGACCACGAAGTGCGGGTCGCCGTCGTAGGCCTTGGCGAACGCGCGTTGATGTTCGGCTTCCAGCCGGTAGTCGAGCTCCATCTCGGTGCGCTCGATCAGCTCGTCGACGATGCCTTCAACGTCCACGCCCGGCGCGAGTTGTTTGACTACGCCGACCATGCGCCGCAAGGTCTTCAAATCGGCTCGCAACGCCTCGTCAGCGCCGGGATACTGGATCTTGACGGCGACCTCCCGGCCGTCCGACCACACGCCTTTGTGCACCTGGCCAATGCTGGCCGAGGCCACCGCGGTGTCGTCGAACTCGGAAAACCGTTGACGCCATTTGGTACCCAACTGCGCGTCGAGCACCCGGTGCACCTTGTCGGCGGGTAGTGGCGGCGCATCCTTTTGCAGCTTGGTCAGCGCTTCGCGATAGGGCTCGCCGAACTCCTCGGGGATCGCGGCTTCCATCACCGACAACGCCTGGCCGACCTTCATCGCACCGCCCTTGAGCTCGCCCAGCACGGTGAAAAGTTGGTGGGCGGCCTTCTCCATCAGCTCGGCGTTGACCTCATCCTGCGACTTCCCGGCCAGCCGTTTGCCGAACCCGAGCGCTGTGCGGCCGGCTATGCCGACCGACAGGCCGGCCAGCTTCGCATTGCGCGAGGCACCCTTACGTTTGATCTCTGACACGTGTCCATCATCCATGACGAGCCTGTGCTTTCCCCCTCAATCAGACGACGGCCGCTGTCAGCAGGAACACAGTGGATGTTTCGGCCACTGTCGCACCACAATCGACCCGGCGTGGACGTCGAATTCGAGGGTGGCATTCAACGACGTGGGCGGCTCGGATTCGGCCCCGCGGACTGCCCCGATCACGCGGTTGACCTGGCTGAGCGCGAGGGCCGCGGTGGCCAGCAGGGTCGCGCGGTCGGCGACTCCCACGGTGTCGCGCAGCTGCGCGGCAACGGCGGGCCACGCCGCATCGCGGTCCCTACGGTGCAAATCGGCGCACCCCAGGCAGCTGGTCACGCCGGGGACGACCAGGGGGCCAACCAGTCCGGTGCCGTCGCGCACTCGCACCGCGAGGTGCGCGACGCCCTGACTGTGCAGGTCGCGCAGCATGCGCGGGTCGGCGACGAGATTGTCCGACAGCACCACCAGGTCGGCGTCGGCAGCTGTCACCGCGGCGTGCGGCTGGTTGCTTTGCTTGATCCTGGCGCCCGAACACCGCAGCCCCTCGGCCAGCAGTTCTGACAGCGGTCCGCGGCCGTGCACCCGGATCGACGCCGACCGCGTCGCGCGCTGGCGGGCACCACGGGTGGCGACGCCGGCGGTCACGAGCTGCGCGAGCAGGTCGTCCAGCTCGCCGGGGCTCACGTCGGAATGGCGTTGCAGCTCGCTGATCGATACCGGCGAATGCATGGCCCGCAGCAGGGTGGCCAGCCCGGCGGCGGTCACGCCGCGCGGCGGCTGGATCAGCACGGCGCGGCGCGGACTCCACCCGAGCTGCACGGCCCCGTCGGGCCGGAGCAGCACCGGTAACGCCGGATCCAGCGTATACAGCGACGGCGTGGGCTGCGCCATCCTGGCACTGTGCCACGGCCGTCAGCAGGGACAGCTCAGCTATCCACAGCGCCCGGGCCGCTGTCGCTGTCGGGGTCGGGTCGGTGGTAATTCGCCAGCACGGATGCATCGGCGCCGACCCCGGCTGTTCAGCGGCGGCCGGTGGCCGGGGCGAGGCGGGCCATCCCGCGCACAATCCACGGTGCGCGCGTCGCGATCACCTCGACAGCGCGATCCGATCGACGCATCGTCGTCCGACGGCCAGGAGTGGGCGTTGACGCCAGTTCCGCCTCAGGCGATCCCGCCCGCGCGCCGTGGCGATCCACCGCCAGCAGTTCCCAGGTGCCGGGCACGCCACGCAACTCGACGCTGCCGCGGTCCTCAAAACCTGTGCCCGACCCGACAACCAGGTCACGCACGGTGCGCGAGACAAGGATTTCACCGGCGCCGGCTTGGCCAAGGATCCGCGCCGCGATGTGTACGGCGAGCCCGCCGATATCGTTGTCCAGCAGTTCGCATTCGCCGGTGTGGATGCCAGCGCGGATCTGGATGCCCAGGGTCTCGGCGTCATTGCGCAGGCCCTCGGCGCAGCGGATGGCCTGCGTCGGGCCGTCGAACGTGGCGAGGTGGCCGTCGCCGGTGCTCTTGACCACCGTGCCAGCGAACCGTTCCGTTAGGTCATCGGTGATCTCACCAAAGCGGTGCAGCACCGCCCGCCATCGCTCGTCGCCGCTCGCTGCGGCATGTTGCGTCGACGCGACGATATCGGTGAACAACACGGTACGCAGGGCGCGATGAGACTGCGCCGGCGCCGCATGGCTGCCGGTGAGGAACTCCTCGATCCCGGCCAGGATCTTGTCGGGCTCGGTTAAGAACGGTGCGTGGTCCGCACCCTCGACCTCCAGGTACCGCGCGCCGGGGATGTGGTCCGCGAGGTACCGGCCGCCCTGCACCGGAACCGCGTTGTCCTCGCGGGCATGGATGACCAGGGTTGGGGCGGTGAGCGTCGGCAGGATTGACCGCACGTCGGTCCGAAACGCCGCTTCGAATGACGCCCGCGCCATTCCCGGGCTCGCGCTCATGCGCTCCAGCATTCCCAGCTGTCGTGTCGACCGGACCGACGGCGCGCTGATGCTGGCTGCGGCACCACTGCCCCACCCGGAGCGCACGGCACGGCCGCCTCGCTGGAAGCGGGCGAGCTGCTCAATCGACGGCGTGTAGTCCTCGCCCAGCTCGGCAAGGAAGCGCGCCCGCAGTTCGGCCGGGTCGCGATCCATGTCGTCCCACCCCGCGATGCCCCAGTACGGGATGGTGCCGGAGAGGATCAGCGCCCGCACTCGCTCCGGCCTTGTTGCGGCGAATATCATCGCGACCGGTCCACCGTCACTCAGACCGGCAACGACGGCCTGCCCGAAGCCGGCTGCGTCCATGACAGCCTCGACCTCGGCGGCTCGATCCTCCAGCGTGCGAACTTTTGGCACCGGGTCCGACAGCCCGACCCCGGCCTTGTCGAACAGGGCGACACGACAGAACGTGCCGAGCTGCTCCATGAACGCTTTGAATTGGGGGAGGGTCCAGGCCAGCTCCACGTGGCTCACGAACGGCTCGACGACGACCAGTTCGACCGGCCCGTCGCCGAACACCTGATACGCCAGGCTCAGATCGCCGCACGGTGCGTACAACGTGTCCGGCATGGCATGAGCGTACTGCTGAGCCCACCGCTCGCCGGGGCACGAGTGATAGCCCCCGGGTATTCCACCTGGCGATTGACTAGGCAGCTAGTAGCACCGCAGTCGGCTCACCGGTTACGCCAAGGCGCCCGTCGGGCCGCAGCAGCACCGGTAGCTCCGGATCCAGCGCATACAGCGTCGGCGTGGGCTGCGCCATCCCCGCACTGTGCCACGGCCGTCAGCAGGGACAGCTCAGCTATCCACAGCGTCCGGGCGGCTGTCACTGTCGGGGTCGGTGCCCCGCTCGAATTCGGCGATCGCCGAAACCTCCGTCCTCAACGATGTCGACGACTCAGACACCGCCAAGCCCGCCGGCATCGGGTGTTTATCTGCGTTCGGTGGCCGGGGCGAGGCGGGCCATCCCGCGCAGGATCCAGGGTGCGCGCCTCGCGATCGCCTCCACGGCGCGGTCCGAGCGGCGCATCGCGGTCCGTCGACCGGGGGTGGGAATTGACACCAGTTCCGCCTCAGGCGATCCCGCCCGCGGGCCGTGGCGATCGACCGCCAGGAGTTGCCAGGTGCCGGGCACGCCGCGCAGCTAGACGCTGCCGCGGTCCTCGAAGCCCGTGCCCGAGCCGACGACCAGGTCACGCACGGTGCGGGAGACGAGGATTTCGCCGGCGCCGGCCTGGCTGCAGATTCGCGCGGCGATGTGGACGGCGATGCCCCCGACGTCGGCGTCGAGCAGTTCGCATTCGCCGGTGTGGATGCCGGCGCGGATCTGGATGCCCAG
>NZ_DATNJW010000443.1:0-6488 GCF_035603715.1 Mycobacterium sp.
GGCGCGGACCGGCGGAGCAATTCGGGATGTCGGCGGCGATCCTGCTCGGCGATCTGGCGCTGGCGTGGGCCGACGACATCGTCGCGGGCGTCGATCTGCCGCACGGTGCCCGCAACCGAGTCCGCCGGGTCTGGGCCGACATTCGTACCGAGGTGCTCGGTGGCCAGTACCTCGACATCGTGGCCGAGGCCAGCGGCGCGGAGTCGATCGCCTCGGCGATGGCCGTCAACACCTACAAGACCGCCTCCTACACGGTGTCGCGTCCGTTGCAGCTGGGCGCCGCCGCCGCCGCGGATCGGCCTGATGTCCATGGGCTTTTCCACGAGGTCGGCACTGACCTGGGCGTCGCGTTCCAGTTGCGCGACGACGTGCTCGGCGTGTTCGGCGATCCAGCGGTGACCGGTAAGCCCTCCGGAGACGATCTGCGCTCCGGCAAGCGCACCGTGCTGCTGGCGACCGCCATGGAATTGGCCGACAAGTCAGATGCGCCCGCAGCCAAGCTGTTACGGGACTCAGTCGGCACCGACTTGAGCGACGCCGACATCGGCCAACTGTGCGACGTGATCGAACGGGTCGGCGCCCTGGCGGCGGTCGAAGACCAGATCGACGGGCTGACCCGCCGGGCGCTCGGCCTGCTCGCTGACGCTCCCATCCACGTCGCGGCCAAGGCCGGACTCTCCGAGCTCGCTAACCTCGCCGCACGGCGATCGGCCTGACGCCCATGTCCATTCCGACGTCCGTTCCGGATACCACGTCGGCTACCACTGCGCCCCAGTATCTTTCACGACTGCGGGAATTCGCCATCACCACCGAGGGCCGCCCGGCGCTGCTGGGCTTTCTGGGCGCGGCGCTCGTCACCATGGGGGGGCTTGGCGCCGGCAGCACCAAACAGCACGATCCGGTGTTGGAGACGCTGCACTTGTCCTGGCTGCGTTACGGGCACGGCTTGGTGCTGTCCTCGGTACTGCTGTGGATCGGCGTGACGTTGATGCTCAGCGCATGGCTATGGTTGGGCCGACGCGTACTTGCCGGCGACGCAAGCGAATACACCATGGTGGCCAGCGCTGCTTTCTGGTTGGCACCGCTACTGCTTTCGGTGCCCCTGTTCAGCCGGGACACTTACTCGTACCTGGCTCAGGGCGCATTGCTGCGCGACGGATTTGATCCCTATGCGGTCGGGCCCATCGACAACCCGAATGCCTTGCTGGACAATGTGAGTCCGATCTGGACTATCACCACCGCACCGTACGGTCCGGCGTTCATCATGATCGCCAAGCTGATCACGATGCTGGTCGGCAACCACGTGATCGCCGGGACGATGCTGCTGCGGCTGTGCATGCTGCCCGGGTTCGTGCTGCTGATCTGGGCGACACCGCGGATAGCGCGGCATATCGGCGCCAATGTGCCGATAGCACTGTGGATCTGCGCACTCAACCCGTTGGTGATCATTCATTTGATGGGCGGCGTACACAACGAGATGTTGATGGTCGGCCTGATGGCCGCCGGAATCGCGCTGACCCTGAATAGTCGACACATCGCCGGCATCGCACTGATTGCCGTCGGGGTTGCGGTCAAGGCCACCGCGGGAATCGCGCTGCCGTTCATGGTCTGGGTGTGGATGCGCCATCTGTGCGAACGGCGCGGGTACCGGCCGCTGCGCGCCTTCGCCGCGGCCGCAGGCATATCGGTGTTGATCTTCGTCGCCGTGTTCGCGGTGCTGTCCGGGGTGGCCGGGGTGGGCCTCGGCTGGCTGACCGCATTGGCCGGTTCGGTGAAAATCATCAACTGGCTGAGCCTCCCGACGGCGGCGGCCAACCTGATCCATGCGGTCGGAGGGTTGTTCTTCTCGGTCAGTTTCTACGCGGTGCTGCAAGTCACCCGCGTCGTCGGGATCGCGATCGTCGCGGTGGCACTGCCGCTGCTGTGGTGGCGATTCAGGCACAACGACCGCGAAGCGCTCACCGGCATCGCGTGGGCGATGCTGGTGGTGGTGTTGTTCGCGCCCGCAGCATTGCCCTGGTACTACTCCTGGCCGTTGGCGGTACTGGCCCCGCTCGCCCAGTCACGCCGGGCAGTCGCGGCGATCGCGGCGTTCTCTACCTGGATCATGGTGATCTTCAAACCCGATGGCGCACATGGCATGTACTCGTGGCCGCACGTTCTTCTGGCCACCGCAGTGGCGTTGTTCGCGTGGCGCACGATGAGCCGTCCCGCGGCGCAAGAGCAACCTGCCTGATCCGGCGGTCAGTACGCCATGGCCTGCGCGCGGCGCAGGACTTCGCGAGCCTGGTGGGCGTGTAACGCGTCGATCGGACGTGCGTTGCTGATCGCGTCGCGCGATCCGTCCCGGGTCACCGTCAGCGATGGGTCGGGAGTGAACAGCCAGCGCACGATTTCGGTGTCGCGGTAACCGCCGTCGCGCAAGACCACCAACAACCCCGGCAGGCTTTTGACGACTTCCCCGGTCGTGGTGAAAAAGATCTGCGGAACCACCACGTCTCCGGCGCGCCGCACCGCGACCAGATGGCCGTCCTTCAGATGCTGCTGCACTTTGGTCACCGTCACTCCGAGCAAATCGGCGACACCGGAAAGATCGTAGGTCGGTTCGTCGGGTCCCAGAACATCATCCCCGGCCGGAATCCTGCTCACCGAATCAGTGTACGACCGGGCGCGCGGCTTGTTCAGACACTGCGTAAAGGTTTCGGGCGCAGCGTGGGCCGCCGCCTACGATGGGCGCGTGGCTGCAGCGGCGAGCGACGACGCACTCGAGGGCGCATTGCTGGACGGGCGCTATCGCGTTGCGACCAAGATCGCCACCGGCGGTACCTCGACGGTGTACCGCGGCCTCGACACGCGTTTGGACCGGCCGGTCGCGCTGAAGGTGATGGACTCCCGCTATGCCGGCGACCAGCAATTTCTGACCCGCTTCCAGCTGGAGGCCCGCAGCGTGGCCCGCCTCAAGGATCCGGGGCTCGTCGCGGTCTACGACCAGGGCCTGGACGCTCGGCACCCGTTCCTGGTGATGGAACTTGTTGAAGGCGGCACGCTACGCGAGCTGCTGGCCGAACGCGGGCCGATGCCACCGCACGCCGTCGCGGCGGTGCTGCGCCCGGTGCTGGGCGGGCTGGCCGCCGCGCACCGCGCCGGACTGGTACACCGCGACGTCAAACCCGAGAATGTCTTGATCTCAGATGAGGGCGACGTCAAGATCGTCGACTTCGGCCTGGTGCGTGCCGTCGCCGAGGCCGGAATCACATCCACCAGCGTCATTCTCGGCACCGCCGCCTACCTGTCCCCCGAACAGGTCCGCGACGGCAGCGCCAGCCCCCGCAGCGACGTCTACGCCGCGGGGATCGTCGCATATGAGCTGTTGACCGGCCAGACCCCGTTCTCCGGCGACACGTCGCTGTCGGTCGCATATCAGCGTCTGGACACCGACGTGCCGGCACCGAGCAGCGTGATCAACGGCGTTCCCGCCCGATTCGACGAGCTGGTCGAGCGCGCGACCGCACGCGATCCCGCCGAGCGCTACGCGGACGCGCAGGACATGGCCGCGGAGCTGGGCGCGATCGTCGACGGGTTGCGCCTTCCCGACTTCAGGGTGCCGTCGCCGCGTAACTCGGCGCTGCACCGCTCGGCCGCGATGCACGGCAGCGACATCGACGAACGCAACACCACCGGGCAACTCCAGTCACCGCGCGGACCCGCGAAGGTGCATCATCCGACGCGTCAGCTGACCCGCGATCCACAGCACCGGCCCCAAAAAGCCGCCGCGCTCGATAACGACGAATACCACGGGATATCACGGCAATTCGCCGGAATCGAGATGATCGAATTCGCCCTGGAACGCCAGCGTGCTCGACGTATGGTGCTGATCTGGATAGCGATCGTGTTGTCGATCACCGGCATGGTGGCCGCCGCGGCCTGGACCGTCGGCAGCAACGTCGGCGGTTTGCTCTAGTCGCGCAACATCTCCGCGACCAGGAACGCCAGCTCCAGTGACTGCTGGGTGTTCAGCCTTGGGTCACAAGCCGTTTCGTAGCGTCCACCCAGATCGGTATCCGAAATGTCTTGAGCGCCACCGAGACACTCGGTGACGTTCTCTCCGGTGATCTCGACGTGAATGCCGCCGGGGTAGGTGTCCAGCGCCCGGTGTACCTCGAAGAAGCCCTGCACCTCGTCGACAATCCGATCGAAGTGCCGGGTCTTGTAGCCGGTCGACGACTCGTGGGTGTTGCCGTGCATGGGGTCGCACTGCCAGATCACCTGATGGCCGGTTGCCTGGACCTTCTCGATGATCGGCGGCAGCAGGTCACGAACCTTGTTGTTGCCCATCCGGCTCACCAGCGTCAACCGGCCTGGCTTGTTGTGCGGGTCAAGGCGCTCAACGTATTCGACGGCCTGTTCCGGGGTGGTCGTGGGCCCGATCTTGACGCCGATCGGGTTCGCGATCACCTCGGCGAACGCGATGTGCGCGCCGTCGAGATGCCGGGTCCGGTCCCCGATCCACAGGTAGTGCGCCGACAGGTCGTACAGTTGCTGCTCGCCATCCTCGGCGTCGGACAGCCGCAACATCGCTCGTTCGTAGTCGAGCACCAAAGCTTCATGGCTGGCGTAGATTTCGGCGGTTTGCAGGTTGCGGTCCGCCACCCCGCAGGCGCTCATGAACTTGAGCCCGCGGTCGATCTCGGAGGCCAGCGCCTCGTAGCGCGCGCCGGCGGGCGAGGTCCGGACAAATTCCCGGTTCCAGTCGTGCACCAGATGCAGCGACGCCAGCCCCGACGAGGTCAACGCGCGAACAAGGTTCATCGCCGCGCCGGCGTTGGCGTAGGCCCGCACCAGCCGCGACGGGTCGTGCTCGCGTGCCGCGGCGTCCGGGGCGAATCCGTTGACCATGTCGCCGCGGTAGGAACGCAGGCCCAGCGCGTCGAGTTCGGCCGACCGGGGCTTGGCGTACTGCCCCGCGATACGGGCCACTTTGAGCACCGGCACGCTGGCGCCGTAGGTCAGCACCACCGCCATCTGCAGCAAGGTGCGGATGTTGCCCTTGATGTGCGGCTCGGTGTTGTCCACAAAGGTCTCCGCGCAGTCGCCGCCCTGCAGCATGAACGCCTCACCGCGGGCGACCTGGGCCAGCATCTCCTGCAGCCGCACGATCTCCGACGGCACCGTCACCGGCGGCACGCTTTCCAGAACCTTGCGTATCGGCTCGACCCGCTCACGCGTCCAACTCGGCTGCTGTGCAGCGGGCTTGGCCAGCGCGGCGTCCAGTCGCGCCCGCAGATCCGCCGGCAGCGGAGGCAGCGACGGCAGCTGCTCGATGGGTACGTCAACGGTCCAGTTCACCCGTCCATGGTAACCGGGCGGCACACGCCCCCAATCACGCCGCGATCAGCGCCGATGCGAATGGCCGGGCTAGCGCCCGTCGCCGTCAGACATGATCACCTGGTAGCGCGTCCGCTGGTCGCGGGCATCGACCAGCGCGTCGTGCACATTCGCCGACCGGCGCGGCAGCCGGGGGCTGCCACGGTCCTCCCAGAGTTGGCGCAGCTCGTGGGTGAATCGCGGGATCGGCGGCGGGAGATGGGTCATCGGGCCCCACAACTGGCACAGCGCGACGTGGTCGTAGGCGCCGACCCACGCCCACAGTTCGATCGGCTCAGCCCCGTCGACGTCGAAGAACGTCTCGAGATCGTCGCGGATCTGTGCGCGCGACCGCCACACCTGCGAGGCCGGCGACGGCAGCTTGGGCAGCACATTCGCGCGCACCCATTTCCCGGCTCGCTCCGGATTGAATTCGGTTGAGACGGCGTAGTATTCGCGGCCGTCTTCGGCAACCACACCGATAGAGATCAGTTCGATGTTGTATCCGTCATCGATGAACTCGGTGTCGTAGAAATAGCGCACCGCCACCTCACCCGACGCCGGCGCCGCTGACGAACACGCTCGGCACCGACTCCGGCGGCGGCGCTGGATGCACTTCACGGTCCAGCTCCGCATCGACCAGGCGGTGCGAGGGCAGGCGCGGGGTGCCCGCGATCGCGTACTGCAGCCACAGCTTGGCGTGCACGACGGGCCGGCGCAGCGTCCGTTCGCGCTCCAGCGCGCGGCCCATCTTGTCCAGCCGGCGCAGGTAGAGGTAGCGCGCCCATGGCGCCTGCGGGCGGGACAGCCTGATCGCCCCGATGACCAGCAGCGGGACGAAGAACATCCCGATCAGGCCGGTCCATACCTTGCCCTTGAGCACAACCAGCACCGCCAGTGGCAACGTCAGCACCATCGCGAAGATCACAGCGGCCCGCAACGCCGTCGAATGCGTGGTGTCCTGCCACAGGCTGATGAAGAACATCAGCGGGTGCAACCCCAGAACCAGGAGTCCACCTACCGCGACCGCGGCGAACACCGCGTCGACCGACGTCCGCCCGTCTTCCTCCCAGTAGACGTCGGACAGGTGCAGGATCAAGGCATACTCGTCGAGCACCAGCGCG
>NZ_DATNJW010000444.1:0-9004 GCF_035603715.1 Mycobacterium sp.
GGCGACCGCGCGCCCACCGGCGTCCTTGATCTCCTTGACGACCTCGTCGGCCATGTTGTGTCCGGCGCCGGTGCCGTCGCGGGATCCGCCGAGGTCGTTGACGACGACGCTCGCGCCCTCCTTGGCGAGGGTCAGCGCGTATTCGCGGCCCAAGCCACCGCCGGCTCCCGTGACGACGACAACACGATCCTGCACTCCGGGCATGAAGTTCCTTTCAGTTTCGACGATCGAGTTCCTCAGTGACCCAACGGATTCCAACGGGCCGGCAACGCTAGAACAGCCGGCGCGCCAGCTTCCACGCCTTCTCTGTATACGGCGGGTAGATGAAGCTGGCGAGGTCGGGTCGGGTCGGCTTGGTCAGCACCGACTTGCGGTGGCTGAACTCTTCGAAGCCGTACTTGCCGTGATAGGCGCCCAGACCGGACGGCCCGACGCCGCCGAACGGCAGCTTGTGGGTGGCGAAGTGGAAGAGCAGATGGTTGACCACCATGCCGCCGGCGGGCACTTCCTTGATCACGCGTTCCCGCACTGCTTTGGCCTTGGTGAACAAGTACGCGGCCAGCGGCTTGGGCCGCGCGTTCACGAATGTGATTGCCTCGTCGAGGTTTTGGACGGTCACGACTGGCAGAACCGGGCCGAAGATCTCGTCGGTCATCAGCGGCTCGTCTAGCGCGGGGTCGACAACCACGGTCGGCTGGATGTTCAAGGTCGACGCGTCCGAGCCGCCGCCGATCGCGACGCTGCCCTTGGTCGCGGCGATCGCCGTGGTGAGCCGGTTGAAGTGCCGCTCGTTGACGATGCGCTTTCCGCCGGTGGCGTTCTTCGCCTCGAATGCTGCGACGGCCTTCTGGATCTCGTCGACCAATTGGTCGCGGATCGGCGCCTCGGCCAGGACGTAGTCGGGCGCGATGCAGATCTGGCCGGAGTTGATGAGTTTGGTCCAGGCGATCCGCTTCGCGGCGACCTGGATGTCGGCGTCTTTCGACACGATGACCGGGCTCTTGCCACCGAGTTCGAGGGTCACCGGCGTCAGATGCGACGCCGCGCCCTCGTACACCTTGCGCCCGATCTCAGTGCCGCCGGTAAACAGCAGGTGGTCGAAGCCCTGAGCGATGAGCTCCTGGCTCACGACGCCGTCGCCCTCGATCACGGCGATCGCGTCGTTGTCGAGGTAGCGCGGCACCAGCTCGGCCATCAGTGCTGACGACGCGGGCGCCACCTCAGATGGCTTGAGCACCAAGGTGTTACCTGCGGCGATCGCGCCGACGGCGGGACCCAGCGTCAACGCGAACGGGAAGTTCCATGCGCCGATGATCAGCACGGTGCCGTACGGCTCGTACTCGACAAAGCCGCGGCCGGGCAGTTGTGACATCTCGAGCAGACGGTGGCGGCGCTTGGCCCACTTGCCCACGTTCTTCGCCGCGTATGTGCACTCGCCGACAGTGTTGGCGACGTCGGCGAGCCAGGCCTCGAATGGCGACCGCCCCAGGTCCTTCTCCAGCGCATCGGCGATCTTGGTTTCGTTCTCTTCCATCAGTCGCTTGAGCGCGAGCAGTTGGGCTTTGCGCCACTCCAGATTGCGGGTGCGACCGGTGGCGAATGTCGCACGGAGCCGAGCGACTGTCGTGGCCACATCGGGGCCGGAAACCGGGGCTGCGGGTGCAGCTGGAGCGGCGGTTTCGGTGGCGTGGGTGGCTTCGGTGGTCATGGGGATTCCCTTCATCGACCGGCGAAAACCCAATCCTAATCAACCATCCAGTTGGGCAACAGGCGCCCTCAGCGATCGCGGCCGATCGCGGTCACCGTCCGCCGCTGGTCATACGCGTTCGGCGGTCACGAACTGCGAGAGCGCATCCCGGTCGTCACCCGACGGCACGCCTTCGACCCAGCGGTCCAGCCGGCGCATCTCGTCGCCGGAGTTCTGGCCGGTCGCCCGCCAGCCGTGGTCGTTGAGCCAAGCGGCGACGTCGGCCCGATCGTCGTCCTGGTAGATCAGGTCTTGAATGTCGACGGTCCGCTCGATGCCGAGTTTGGCGGCCACCCGGTCGAGGCGGTCCCGCATCTCCTGGCGACGCTCGTCGGCGTGGTTGGCCGCGGTCTCGGCGGCTACCCGACTGCCCGGTGCGCTCAATTCGGTGATCTGCGTGAACAGCCGGTCTTGAGCCTCGGCGGGCAAATACATCAGCAGCCCCTCGGCCAGCCAGGCCGTCGGCGCCTTGGGATCGAATCCCTCGGCGATCAGGGCAGCGGGCCAGTCCTGACGCAGATCGATCGCTACCTCGTGGCGGTCGGCCGACGGGGTCGCGCCATGCGCCGCAAGCGTCGCCGACTTGTACTCCAACACCTTCGGCTGGTCGATCTCGTACACCGTGGTGCCGGCCGGCCAGTCCAGCCGGTAGGCCCGTGAATCCAAACCCGACGCCAGGATCACCACCTGCCGGATACCAGCGGCGACCGCTCCGGCGAAGTGGGCGTCGAAGAAGTGCGTGCGTACCGCTTGATAGCCGCGCATGTGCTCGAAGACCGCCGCCGCCTCGGCATCGATTTCTTGCACCTTGGTGAGCAGTGAGTCGTCGAGCATCTTCTCCCACACGCCGGTACCGGCCTCGCTGACCAGCACTCTCGCGTAGGGGTCCCGAATCAGCGGGTCCGGCTTGTTGGTTTCGGCGGCGCGGGCTGCGGCCACCATGACGGCGGTGGTACCGACGCTGGTGGCAATGTCCCAAGTGTCGTCGTGGCTGCGCAAGCTGCTCATCGTGGTCCTGTCTTCTGCTGAATATGGTCGGTGATCAATCGATCGCGCCGAGTTCGGCGCGCAACAGCCTGGTGGTAAAGGCTTGGTCGGCCAGGTCGGCGGGAATCGGCCGGCCCAGGCGCGCCATCTCGTCGGCGTTGCTGACCCCGGTTACTTGCCAACCGTGCTCGGTGAGCCACTCCGCGGCGTCGGCCCGGTCGCTTTCCTGGTAGGTCAGGGTTTCGACGTTGATGTCCAGGCCGAGACGTTGACGAATCCGGTCGAAACGTGCACGCCGCGCTGCGCGACGGGCTTCATTGTCGGCGGCGCCCATGCTGAATGCTTCGACGGCGAAACGACTGCCGGGGGCGCTCAACCCCGTCAGGATCTCGAACAACCGGTCCTGCGCTTCGGCCGGCAAATAGGGCAGCAGGCCCTCGGCCAGCCAGGCGGTCGGTTGGGCGGGGTCGAATCCCGCGGCCGTCAGCGCGGCCGCCCAGTCGTCCCGGAGGTCGACCTGAACGGGACGCCGGTCAGCGGTCGGAGCGGCGCCTGCCGCCTCCAGTGTGGTCGTCTTGTAGTGGACCACCTGCGGTTGGTCGATCTCGTAGACGGTGGTGCCCGCAGGCCAGTCCAGCCGGAAGGCCCGCGAGTCCAGCCCCGCGGCCAGGATCACGACCTGCCGGATTCCGGCGCCCGCAGCCTCGGCGAAGTAGGCGTCGAAGTAGTGGGTGCGCACGGCCTGGTAATCGACGGCCAGGCGGTGGGCTCGCAGTCCGTGGTCGTCGTCGTCGATCCACTCCGTCGAGCCGGCGAACCGCGCCCATGACGGCCCTGCGGTAGAGACCAGTAGGTAGGCGAACGGGTCGCGGATCAGCGGATCAGCCGCCGCTGTCTCGACCGCACGGGCCGCGGCCACGCTCAAGGCCGTGGCGCCCACGCTCTCGGTGATATCCCAGCTGTCGCCGTCGGAACGTACTGAACTCGTCATAGCGCAACCGATGGTACCTAATAACTTAGTCAATCTATATGCTTGTGTGCGCTACATCACTGCACTTGATCGGGCCGCCGGGTGAGGCCGCGGGCCAGCATCAATTTCAGTTGATCGGTCACGGGGTCCAACTCGTGACGGCTGCCGACAAAACCCGCGTAGAAGCCCACGCCCAAGAGCACCGCGAGCAGCATTTCGGTGAGTGCCGAGGCGTCGGTATCCGCGTCCAAGTCGCCTCGCTGGATTCCGTCGTTGATCGCCCACAACAAGAACGCCCGAGTGGTGCCGACCGAGTCGATTCCGGGCCGGCGCAGCTCAGGGTGGCGCTGTGACTCCAGCGTTGCGGTGATCAAGAACGCGGCAGCCGTTGGGTTTTCGATGTCTGAATCGATCGCGCCTTCGATGAACGCCGACACCTGGCGAGTCAACGTTGTCTCACCCCGCGCCCGCTGCACACTCGCGGCGACGACGGCACTGTTGGTCTCGTCCAGCACCTGCCAATACAAGACGCGTTTATTTGCGAAGTAGTGGTTAATCGCCGGCCGGGTCAGGTCTGCCCGGATCGCGATGGCCTGAAAGGTAGCGGCATCGTAGCCGCGTTCGCTGAACACCTCCCGAGCAGCACGCAGAATGCGCTTACGTGTCTCGGCCGCCTTTGCTGCAGGGGGGCGACCCGGCCCCCGGCTCGCGGGCTGCACCACAGCATGAATTGTGCCACAGCTCACACTGCTGCCCGCCGAGTCGGGAGAACCGCTTGTTAGCCAGCGGTCGCTATGTCGCGCGGTGCGGCATCAATCCGTTGGGCGGGACGCTGCCGAACTTGCCGGCCTGGAAATCTTCGACGGCTTGGACGACCTCGGCCTTGGTGTTCATCACGAACGGGCCGTAATGGAACACCGGTTCGCGGATCGGCCTGCCGCCGAGGATCAGCACCTCCAGAGCGGGCACCCGAGACTCCTGCGAGGCGGCGGCGTTGACCGTGATCCGGTCGCCGGGACCCAGGACCGCCAGCTGACCTTGCTGCAGCGGATGCGCGATCGGGCCAACGGAGCCACGCCCGGCGAGGACGTAAACCAGTGCGTTGTAGTCCCGGTTCCACGGGATGTTCAGCCGCGCCCCCGGTTGAATTGTGGCGTGCGCCATCGTGATTGGCGTGTGCGTGACACCGGGCCCGCTGTGACCGTCGATCTGGCCCGCGATGACCCGAATCAGCGCGCCGCCGTCGTCGGAGGACAGTAGTGCGACGTCGGGGCCTTCGATGGCCTGGTAGCGCGGGGTGGCGAACTTGTCCTTCTTCGGCAGGTTCACCCAGAGCTGGATGCCGTGAAACATTCCGCCGCTCTCGACGAGTTCTGCCGGCGGGGTTTCGATGTGCAGGATGCCTGAGCCCGCCGTCATCCATTGCGTGGCGCCATCGGCGATCAACCCGCCGCCACCGTGTGAATCCTGATGCGCGAACCGACCGTCGATCATGTACGTGACGGTCTCGAACCCGCGGTGCGGGTGCCAGTCGGTGCCGCGGGGTTCGCCGGGCTGGTATTCCACCTCACCCATTTGGTCCATGTGGACGAACGGATCGAGCGCGGCGCTGCTGACGCCGGCGAAGGCCCGGACCACCGGGAATCCTTCGCCCTCATGACCGCGCGGCCCAGTTGTGATGGAACGGACCGGGCGTTCGGTATCGGTGGGGCCTGCCGCGGACACCCGCGACAAGGCCAATGTGTCTGCGGTGATCGCGGGCATCTGTAGCCTCCTTGTGCTTCGGATACCCGCTATAACCGGACCGCGGTCCGATTATTCCGCTCAGCCCTTGGTGCGGGCGGACTTCGCCGCCGACTTCTCGGTAGACGCGCCTTCGTGGGTTAACCCCCCGCCGGCGTTCTCCAAGTGCGCACGCACGAACCACTGGAACTTCTCCAGCTCGGCGCAGTGGCCGATCAGGATGTCCTGGGTTACCGGATCCAGCTTCTCGGTTTCGTCGATGCTCCTGCGGATGTCCTCGATGACGCCGTTGTAGACCAGGTCGAGTGCGGCCAGGTGCGCCGGCACGGTGTCGCGGCCGACCGAGTAGTCGTCCCAGGTGCGGTCTTTGAGGATCGCGCCCGGGGTGCCCTGCGGCGATCCGCCGAGAGTCGCGATCCGCTCTGCCACTTCGTCGGCGTAACCGCGCACCAAGTCCACTTGCGGGTCGATCATCTCGTGCACCCCAATGAAGCTGGGGCCGACCACATTCCAGTGGACATGCTTGAGCGTCAGATGTAGGTCGTTGTAGGTGCTCAACTGCTTCTGTAGCAGGTCAGCGATCTTGATTCCCTGCTTTTCGGTCAAGCCCGGAACAGTGAATTGGGTCATAGCTACCTCCCTGAGGTCATCCCCTGGCGACGGGTACCCGATGACCGCGGGAAGTAACCGCGGGAGTTACAGCGCGCGGATGTCCTGCACCGGCAGTCGCGCGCCCCGGCGTGGCTCGTAGGCCAGCCGGCTGGCCTCCAGCAACCGAACGACCCGGTGGCGATGTGGGCGCATCGGTTCGAGAAGTTCGACCATCTCGTCGTCGTCGATCGGGTTTCCCAGCAACGTCCAGCCGATCATCTTGGAGATGTGGTAGTCGCCCACCGACAGCGCGTCGGCGTCGCCGAAGGCGCGTTGCGCCGTCTCGGCCGCGGTCCATATCCCGACTCCGGGCAGCGACACCAGCGCCTCGCGGGCCTGCACGGCCGGCCATGACACGAGTCGCTCCAGCGACGACGCACGTTGCGCACATCCGACAATGGTGCGGGCTCGTCCAGGATCCACGTTGGCGCGGTGAAATTCCCACGACGGTATGTGGCGCCACACCTCGGCTGACGGCGGCACCCGCATCCGGCTGGGGGCGGGGCCCGGTGCCGGCGTCCCGAATTTGGTGACCAGTAGGCGCCAGGCGCGGAAGGCGTCCGCACCCGGCACGCGCTGCTCGAGGACGGCCGGGATCAGAGCCTCCAAGACCTGATCGGTACGGCCGAGTCGCAGGTGCGGCACCCGCCGGTGCGCGGCGGCGACGATGGGGTTGACCGGAACGAAATCCGACGAATCGTCGTGGGCACCAAGCATTGCCGGAAGGGCTTCGAGGAACTCCTCGGCGCCGCTGCCCCACGCCGTGCATTCAACGGCATTGGCGGAGGTACGGCTGATGCGCGCGCTGACGGACCCGCTGGGCAGCAGGCTGGTGCGCCACATGGCGCCGTCGCCATCGACCTGGAAAGTCGGATCGCCGGGTCCTCGGCGCAGCGGCGAAAGAGTCATGCCCGGGCTCACCACCCCGGGGAACATCACCGTGCGAGCGCTACTCACCATCTGCTCCCGCCGGATACCGCAACTGCTCGATTCCGACGATCATAGGTCCGACACCGCTCACACATCCTTGTCCGGCGCGTCATTGACCGCCAACTGTGTTCCGCGTCAGGATGGCGAGGTGACCACCCCGTTCGACGACCCGCAGGCCGAGCTGGCGTGGATGTTCCTGCAGTGCCTGTCCGAGGGAGGCGACGTCGACGAGTGCTTCGGCCTGCTGACCGATGATTTCACCTACTGGAACCTGCTGACCCGCAGCTCGGTCGACAAGGCGACACTGCGTGACGACGTCGAGCGGCGCAAACGCACCGGCGAGCTGAACCTGGACTTCATCCAGTGTTTCAACGACGGCGAAAGCGTGGTGATCGAAGCCGAAGCCGACGGCGAGACCGCCGACGGCTTCCGCTATCACAGCCCCGCGGTCTTCATCTTCGAGACCCGCGACGGGCTGATCTCGTCATTGCGCGAATACAGCGACACGCAGCTGACCTCGCACGTATTCGGCCCGGCGAACCGCTAAGCGGCTTCGACGCTGACCTCCGCCTTGTCGGGGTAGAACGCCACGTGGCCGGCGATCTCCGCCACCGCCTGATACGGCTGCTCGTACGTCCAGATGACGTCTTCGACGGTGCCCGCGGCGGTGGTCACGCTGTAATAGCCGGCCTCCCCCTTGTACGGGCAGTAGGTGCTGGTGTCGGTGCGGGTGAGCCGATCCTGCACCACATCCTTGAACGGGATGTATTGCACCGCAGGGTAAGTGGACTCTTGAAGCTGTAGGGCCTCGGTGGTGTCAGCGACCACTTCGCCGTTGACGCGAACCACGACCCGCGTTCCGGTGGGGTTGATCGTGATCGGGTGCTCGGCGGTGGGTTCCAGGACGGGCCGGCTGGTCATGGTGACGTCTCCTCACGTGCGACTAGCAGGTTCAACACCACTCGGCGCGCAAGATTCCCGTCGGCGGCTTTTGATTCATCCGGCGGGCGCGAGCATGTCCTTCCACCCGGAGTCTCCGGTGTGGCGCGAATCCTCGAGTAAGTACTTCGCGCCGTCGGGTCCCACCACTTCGCCGCTGGACGGAAGGTAGATGGCAGCCGGCCCGGCCGGCGTGTAGGTACACGGGTTGGGCTGCTGACCATTGCACCGCACGGTGCCCGAGCCCGGCCGCTGCAGCGGATCGTTGACCGGCGCGGCCGGTGGAGGCAGCCGATCGGCCGGTGCGGGGTTGAGGCCGTTGTTGACCGACGGCGCCGGTATCACCTTGCCGGGGTCGACCGGCTGGTCGCAGCGAGCACCTGGCGCCGGACAGTTGCGAACCTGGTTCGGATCGCCGTACCACGGGTTGGTGCCCAGCGGAACATACGGCTTGTTGTCGCGGCATTCCCGTGGCGTCGCCCTGCGCTTGCCGGGGACGTCGACGCAGGGGTAGTTGCGCGCCCCGCGCACGCCGTTGGCCTGAGTGTCCTGTGGGATCTTGCAGTACGTCCCTTCCGGCAACGGTGCCGTGCTGACGTCCGCGGGTGAGCGCCACTCCGAAGCCGGCAGGAATCCGGTCAGGCACGGCGGCGGATTGTTCAGCGACAGGTTGAGATTCATCAGCACCGATCCCGGCGCAGATGCGATCAAAGTCTGTGCGACCGAACCGATCTCGGGCAGGAAGACCAACAACTGCTCAAGCCCTTTGTTGTAACGCTTGAGCATGTCGGCGACGACTTCCAGGTTCGCCAGCGTCTGCGGCAGCGACTCGCGGACGTCGTTGAAGACGTCGTTGACCTGATCCGCGGTCGGCGCCGCTTTCGACAGGATGCTTTGCACGTGCTGATCGGTGTGCGCCGTCTGAGCGGTGAGCACTTTGAGGTTATGCGACCACTGCGCGATCGAGTCGCCGGAGTCGACCTGGCTGTCCAGGATCGGTGCCGCATTCGCGATGATGTCGTCGACGTCGGACATGT
>NZ_DATNJW010000445.1:0-5485 GCF_035603715.1 Mycobacterium sp.
CGCACGCGCTCGCGCTCGCGCAAGCCGTCGACCATTGAGTTGAATCCGCGTTGCAGCTCACCGAGTTCGGTGCCGTCGAACACCACCAAGTCGCCGCGCAGATCGCCATCTTCGGCCCGCTTGAGCGCCGCCCGAACCACCCGCACCGGCGTCGCCGTCAACCAGGCCAGAATCCACATCAACACGAAGCCGAAGATCAGCGCAGCGGGTGACTCCACCAAAATGGCTACCGCCAACTGGGTCTTGCTCAGATTGTCGAGCAGCACCCCGCCCAGCAGCGCGGTAACCATGATGCCCAGGACCGGGACGCCAGACCCGAGCAGCCACACCGTCAACGTCCGGCCCATGATGCCGGGAGCCAATCGGCGCGGTGCCCGGCCCGCCTCGAGTGCCTGAGCGGCCACCGGGCGCAGCGCGAACTCGGTGAACAGATAGCACGCGGTCGACACCAGAATGCCGCAGACGCTGACGCAGAAGCCCACAATCGGAATGAACGTGCTGTCGGCCAACCCGTACAGCGTCGTCAGCAATCCGGTGCCGATGACCCACAGCATGAGGACGCCGAACGCCAGCCAGAACGGAGCCGCAAAGGTGGCGCGTTCGTCGGCTTGGGTCGGTTCGTGCTCCTCGATCGCCCAGCGCAGGCCGCGGATCGTTCGATGGGTGATCAGGTACGTACCGAGTCCGAGCGCGATTGTGCAGTAGGCCGGCGTGACGCCGAACGTGATCCACAGGGGTGCGTCGCTGAAAATGCTCGGAGTGGGGAACGCGACGGTCAACAGCAGCGCCGCAACGGCGATTCCGATCAGGTTCGCCCCGACGATGAACACGGTCAGAATGAGCTGGATCCGCACTCGCCGACGGGACTGGCTCTCTGACACCCGCCCGAGCAGCCAGGAACCATAGGCCGGTGTTTCCGGCAGTCGACCGCTCTGCTGAGTCACCCGCTCCAGCACTCGCCCCAGCCGTTGCGCAGTCGATCGCTTAGCCACCATGGTGGCGTCAGCCTAATTGCTGCCGCCGCCCATGCTTAAGGTGTGTTGCGTGCGCCTCGTCATCGCCCGCTGCACCGTGGACTACGTCGGACGCCTCACCGCTCATCTGCCCTCGGCCCGCCGCCTGCTGCTGTTCAAGGCAGACGGCTCGGTGAGTGTGCACGCCGACGACCGCGCCTACAAGCCGCTGAACTGGATGAGCCCGCCGTGCTGGTTGTCCGAGGAACCCGAGGGCAGCGAAGGAGAAGCGCCGGTCTGGGTGGTGCAGAACAAGGCCGGCGAGCAACTACGCATCACCGTCGAAGACATCGAGCACGACTCCAGCCATGAGCTGGGGCTCGATCCCGGGCTGGTCAAAGACGGCGTCGAAGCCCACTTGCAGGTGTTGCTCGCCGAGCACGTCGAGCTGCTCGGGGCGGGTTACACACTGGTACGCCGTGAGTACATGACGCCGATCGGGCCGGTCGACCTGTTGTGCCGCGACGAACAGGGGCGTTCGGTCGCAGTAGAGATCAAGCGCCGCGGCGAAATCGACGGGGTCGAGCAGCTCACCCGCTATCTGGAGCTACTGAACAGAGACAGTCTGCTGGCGCCCGTGAGTGGAGTGTTCGCCGCGCAGCAGATTAAGCCGCAAGCGAAAACTTTAGCCACCGATCGCGGAATTCGTTGTCTGACATTGGATTACGACAAGATGCGGGGCATGGATTCCGATGAGTTCCGGTTGTTCTGAGCTGCCTCACTAGACTGCTGTCATGGCTCGACGCCGCAGTTCGCCGCGTCGGCAGCAGTCGTTTGGGCCGCTGCCCGCTCCGCGTCGCGTGGAGACTGGGCCAGACGGACATGACTACGAGGTTCGGCCGGTAGCCGGCGCGCGATCGCTCAAAACGTATCGATGCCCGGGCTGCGACCACGAAATACGCTCGGGCACAGCTCATGTGGTGGTGTGGCTAGCCGATATCGGCGAGGTGGCGCTCGACGACCGACGGCACTGGCACACGCCGTGCTGGGCTAACCGGGCAACGCGCGGGCCGACCCGAAAGTGGAGTTAGTGCTCTGAATCGTCGGCGGGCTCGACCAACTCGATCAGCACCCCGCCGGCGTCCTTGGGGTGGATGAAGTTGATCCGCGAGTTCGCTGTGCCGCGTCGCGGCGCCTCGTACAGCAGCCGGATGCCCTGCTCGCGCAGACGCTCGCTGAGGGCGTCCAAGTCGCTGACCCGATACGCCAACTGCTGGATGCCGGGACCACGCTTGTCGAGGAATTTCGCGATCGCCGACGAGTCGTCGATCGGGGCCATCAGCTGAACTTGCGCGCTACCGACCGCGGCGCCGCGCACCGACAGCATTGCCTCGCGAATTCCCTGATCGTCGTTGACTTCCTCGTGCAGCACGATCATGCCGAGGTGGTCGTGGTACCACGCGATCGCTGCGTCGAGGTCGGGGACCGCGATGCCGACATGGTCGACTGCCGTCACCAGAGCGGTGCTGAGGACTCGACGGGTGTCAACTTGATCGGTGGTCATCACGTAACGGTAACCTGACGGGAACGAATCCGCTTCTCCCGATCTTTTCGATCGGCTGTTCAACCCCGCTCTGGAGGTAGTCATGACGACATCGGTGATCGTTGCTGGAGCACGCACGCCGGTCGGCAAGCTGATGGGCTCGCTGAAGGACTTCAGTGCCAGCGATCTGGGTGCCATCGCGATCAAAGGCGCGCTGGAGAAGGCGAACGTGCCGGCCTCGCTGGTCGAATACGTGATCATGGGCCAGGTATTGACCGCGGGGGCCGGCCAGATGCCGGCGCGGCAATCCGCCGTCGCGGCCGGTATCGGCTGGGATGTGCCGGCGCTGACCATCAACAAGATGTGTCTATCCGGCATCGACGCTATCGCGCTGGCTGACCAGCTCATTCGGGCCGGAGAGTTCGACGTGGTGGTGGCCGGCGGCCAGGAGTCGATGACCAAGGCCCCGCACCTGCTGATCGACAGCCGTTCCGGCTACAAGTACGGCGACGTCACGGTCCGGGATCACATGGCCTACGACGGTCTGCACGACGTGTTCACCGACCAGCCGATGGGTGCGCTCACCGAGCAGCGCAATGACGTCGACAAGTTCACCCGCCTCGAACAGGACGAGTTCGCCGCACGGTCGCACCAGAAGGCCGCCGCGGCCTGGAAGGACGGCGTCTACGCCGACGAGGTCGTGCCGGTCAGCATCCCGCAGCGCAAGGGCGATCCGCTGCAGTTCACCGAGGACGAGGGCATCCGGGCCAACACCACCGCTGAGTCGCTGGCCGGTCTCAAGCCCGCGTTCCGCAAGGACGGCACCATCACCGCCGGTTCGGCATCGCAGATCTCCGACGGTGCGGCAGCGGTGGTCGTGATGAACAAGGACAAGGCCATCGAGCTGGGATTGACCTGGCTGGTGGAGATCGGCGCACACGGTGTGGTGGCCGGCCCGGATTCGACGCTGCAGTCGCAGCCCGCCAATGCGATCAAGAAGGCGATCGCCCGCGAAGGGATCTCGGTCGACCAACTCGATGTGGTGGAGATCAACGAGGCGTTCTCGGCGGTGGCGCTGGCCTCGACGCGCGAACTCGGCATCGATCCTGAGATCGTCAACGTCAACGGCGGCGCCATCGCGATTGGTCACCCGATCGGCATGTCCGGCGCCCGGATCGCCCTGCACGCGGCCCTCGAACTGGCCCGCCGCGGCTCCGGCTACGGCGTTGCTGCGTTGTGCGGCGCGGGCGGTCAGGGCGATGCGCTGATCCTTCGCGCTGGCTAGTTACCGGCCGGTACGGTTTGTGACCGGTGTGGCTGGACAGGCGTCCAGAAGTTTGCTGTCAAGCAGCCGGCTGCAGTTTGACAACACGTGATGTGATGTTGCTCATATGGCCGTCCGAACCGGATGAAACGCCGTCGACGGCGCCGTGCCAGACTTGATCTCGTGAGCCGTCCCCGTCCCCCGATTGGGCCCGCATTGACCGGCGGCGCAGTCGATCTGTCCGCCCTGAAGCAACCCCCGCCCTCCGCCGGCGAGACGCGCGGTGACGCCTCAGCGGGCGCAGCCGGCGTCGAGGTCAACGAGGCCAACTTCGAACAAGAAGTGCTGCTGCGCTCCAACCAGGTGCCGGTGGTCGTGCTGCTGTGGTCGCCGCGCAGTGATGTCTGCCTTCAGCTGGCCGACATCTTGTCCGACCTGGCCGCCGCCGACAACGGCAAATGGTCGCTGGCCAGCGTCAACGTCGACGTGGCTCCCCGGGTGGCGCAGATTTTCGGTGTCGAAGTGGTCCCCACTGTTGTGGCATTGGGTGCCGGGCAACCGCTTTCCAGCTTTCAGGGCATGCAGCCGCCGGAGCAGTTACGCCGCTGGATCGACTCGCTGCTGTCGGCCACTGCTGGAAAGCTCGGCGGCGCAGCCGATTCCGACGAGCCAGAGGAAGTGGATCCGGCGCTCGCGCAGGCCCGCCAGCAGCTCGAGGACAACAACCTCGGGGCGGCGCTCGACTCGTATCAGGCGATCCTGGACGCCGACCCGAACCATGCCGAAGCCAAAGGCGCTGTGCGTCAAATCGTGTTTCTGATGCGGGCGACCGCTCACGGGCCGGAAGCAGTGGCGGCTGCCGACGCGGCGCCCGACGACATCGAGGCCGCGTTCGCCGCTGCTGACGTCCAGATCCTGAGCCAAGATGTCGATGGCGCGTTCGGCCGTCTGGTCGGGCTCGTGCGGCGCACGGCCGGCGACGAGAGGACAGCGGTGCGCACGCGGCTGATCGAGCTGTTCGAGCTGTTCGATCCCGCCGACCCGGAAGTCATCGCGGGACGTCGCAACCTGGCTAACGCGCTGTACTAGGCGGCCCTTGTACTAGGAGGCCTCTGCGGGTTCCAGCCACAGCGCTGACATCGGCGGGAGCGCCAGCACCGCCGATGCCGGACGGCCGTGCCACGGCGCATCGGTCGCGTCGACGCCGCCCAGATTGCCGATACCGGAGCCGTTGTAGACGCTCGCATCGGTGTTGAGCACCTCGCGCCACCGCCCCGCGCTGGGCAGGCCGAGACGGTAGCCGCTGTGCTCAGCGCCGGCGAAGTTGAACACGCAGGCCATCACCGAGCCGTCGCTGCCGTACCGCAGAAAACTCAGCACGTTGTTGGCGGAGTCGTTGGCATCGATCCACGAGTAGCCCTCGGGCTTGATGTCCTGACTCCACAACGCCGATGAACGGCGATAGATCGAGTTGAGGTCGACCACCAACCGTGAAATTCCGGTGGAGAAGCTGTTCTCGTCGAGCTGGAACCAGTCGACGCCGCGCTCCTCAGACCATTCGGCACGCTGCCCGAATTCCTGGCCCATGAACAGCAACTGCTTGCCTGGGTGCGCCCACTGGTAGGCCAGCAGGCTGCGCAGCCCGGCCGCCTTCACGTGGTCGTTGCCCGGCATCCGGCCCCACAGTGTGCCCTTGCCGTGCACGACCTCGTCGTGGCTGATCGG
>NZ_DATNJW010000446.1:0-7200 GCF_035603715.1 Mycobacterium sp.
CGACCGTTGTCGGTGAGGTCCAGATCGGTCGACCCGGTGTGCTGGCCGGACAGCGACCACTCGGTTTCCCCGTGGCGCAACAACACCAGCCGATGGCTCTCGACGCCCATGCTGACCGATTCTGCCTGACACACATAGCCATCCGCGCGCGGGCACCATGCTGTTGGTGCCAGGATGGCAGTTGTTAACCGCCAGCGAGCGATCTAGGGGGAGAGGCGTCAGATGAAGGGGACCCGAGTGCTGGCGGTGGCCAACCAGAAGGGCGGGGTGGCCAAGACGACGACGGTCGCGTCGTTGGGTGCGGCGATGGTGGAAGCGGGACGGCGAGTGTTGCTCATCGACCTGGACCCGCAGGGATGTCTGACGTTTTCGCTCGGCCAGGACCCGGACAAGTTGGCGGTCTCGGTGCACGAGGTGTTACTCGGCGAGGTGGAGCCCAACGCGGCGCTGGTGGACACCGCCGAGGGAATGACGCTGCTGCCGGCGAACATCGACCTGGCCGGCGCGGAGGCGATGCTGCTGATGCGCGCCGGCCGCGAGTACGCGCTCAAGCGCGGGCTGGACAAGCTCGGCGACCAGTTCGACGTCGTGATGATCGACTGCCCGCCGTCACTGGGCGTGCTCACCCTGAACGGGCTGACCGCCGCCGACGAAGTCATCGTGCCGCTGCAGTGTGAGACGTTGGCGCACCGCGGCGTCGGACAGTTCCTGCGCACGGTCAACGACGTCCAGCAGATCACCAACCCGGGCCTGCGGCTGCTGGGTGCGCTGCCCACGCTGTACGACCCGCGCACCACCCATACCCGCGACGTGCTGCTCGACGTCGCCGATCGTTACGACCTGCCGGTGCTGGCGCCGCCGATCCCGCGCACGGTGCGTTTCGCCGAGGCCAGCGCGTCGGGCTCGTCGGTGTTCGCCGCACGCAAGAACAAGGGCGCGTCCGCCTACCAGGAATTAGCCCAGGCGCTGCTCAAGCACTGGAAGTCAGGCAAGGCGCTGCCGACCTTCAGCATCGACGTGTAGTCAGCCCAGCGCGACGAGGGTGTTGCCCCGCTGCTCGAGCAGCTGTGAACCCGCCACGGCGGGGATCACCGCCGAGTTCGTCGGCTGCCGCTGCACCGGCAGGAAGCCTTCGCCGACGCCGGTGACCGGGTCGCAGACGGCGATGCCGTCGGTGACCGGGACGAGCAACTTGCCCGCCATCATGGTCGCCGGACCCACCGGGACAGACGAGCCGGCGGGCCCGATCGCGTAGCGGTAGGTCAGGTTCGCGGAATCGAAGACCATCACCCTGTCGCCGGTCCACCAGGTGATCAGGTTGCCGGGGTGGCTCACCACACTGGTCGATGACGGCGGCTTGGGCAGCAGCGTGCTTCCCACCGTGGTGCCCGATGCGTCGATGACGTCGACCCTGGGCTGCGGCGCCGGCAGGTAGACGGCCGTCCTGGTCTCGGCCAGCGCCAGCACCCGGGCGCCGGAATCCACGCCGATGCCCGGTTCGGGCACATCGCGCTGTTCGGGTTCGTCCTCTTCCTTGGCCGGACGCAGCAGCTTGAGCCGCAGATCGGTCTGCCGGCCGCACGCCTCGAACACCGACACCGCCGACGAGCTGGCCGCCGCCGACGTCAATCGGCATCCGGTGTGCAAGCCCTTCGACGACGGCTTGATCCGCGCGTCGATCTCGCCGTAGGACAACATCCGGACCATGTCCGAGCGCCACAGCTCGAGGCGGGTATCGCCGGCCGACAACACCGTGGTGCCGTCGGAAGACAGGGTGACCCGCTTGTCGGCGTAGCTGCTGCGGGCGGGCCCGCGGCTGCCGTTGGATCCCTCGATCGTGCTGGCCTGACCGCAGCCCCGGTCGTCGCGATAGACCGCGACAGCGAAGCGGTAGACCCCGGCGACCCCGCACAGATCGCTGTCGCGCGAGTAGGTCCATCGCACCTGGCCGGTGACCGGATCGCGCCCTTGCACGGTACGACCGTCGGCGGTGACGACGGTTCCGGCGACCACGACAGGCTGGTCGGTCGGCGCGTTCGGGGCGGTCCACAGCTGCTTCAGCGAGGCCGGGACCTCGTGGGCCAGCCGCGGGCTGGGAGCGGGCCCCGTCGCGGGCCGGCTGATCGTGGCCCGGGCGTCGCTGGTCCACCAGATCAACGCCGCGGCCACGGCGACGACGGCCGCGATTGCGGTTGCAGCCAACAGATCAGCCTTGGTGCGGCGTTCCGGCTTGACCATCGGGCAGCAGCGGCGCCGGCTTAGTTGGCGCCGGCCGTCGCGCCCGCCGATTTGCGGGGGCGACGACGACGACGCCGTGCCCGCGTGCCGTCGCCGGACCCGGCATCAGCCGCTGGGGTCGAAGTATCCGTGTCGGAGTTGCCGCTGGCATCGGCATGGCCGGTCGCCGACTTGCCGCCGCGGGTGCGGCGTCGCTGCCGGTTGCTGTTGCGCTGCTGCGCGGGCTCGTCGCCGTTGCGGCCACCCGACTCGCCATTGCGGCCAGCCGACGCCGTGCGCTTGACCGGCGATTTCTTCGGCGCCCCGATGGAGCCCTGGATGTCGGTCGGTATGTCCAGCTCGACATACAAGTGTGGCGAGTTGGAGTAGGTCTCGGCCGGATCCGGGCAGTTCAGGCCGAGGGCCTTGTCGATCATCGTCCAGCGAGCCAGCTCGTCCCAGTCGACCAGCGTGACCGCGATCCCGGTCTTGCCGGCCCGGCCGGTGCGGCCGATGCGGTGCACGTAGGTGTTCTCGTCGTCCGGGCACTGGTAGTTGATGACGTGGGTGATGTCGTCGATGTCGATCCCGCGGGCCGCCACGTCGGTGGCGACCAGCACGTCGATGGCGCCGGTGCGGAATTGCTTCAGCGCCTTCTCCCGGGCGATCTGACCCAGGTCGCCGTGCACGGCGCCGACGGCGAAACCGCGTTCGGCGAGCTCGTCGGCGACCTTCTGCGCGGTGCGCTTGGTGCGGGTGAAGATCATCGTGGCGCCGCGTCCGCGCGCCTGCAGCACCCGGCTGACCAGCTCGACCTTGTCCATCGCGTGGGCGCGGTAGGCATACTGCTTGGTCAGGTCGTGCACCGCCGAGGAGTGCGGCGCCTCGGCCCGGATGTGGGTGGGCTGGTTCATGAACGTGCGAGCCAGCGTGATGATCGGATCCGGCATGGTCGCCGAGAACAGCATCGCCTGCCGCTCGTCGGGGATCTGGCGCAGAATCCGTTCGATATCGGGCAGGAAGCCCAGGTCGAGCATCTCGTCGGCCTCGTCGAGCACCAGCACGGACAGGCCGCCGAGCTGTAGGTGTCCCTGCTGGGCCAGGTCGAGCAGCCGCCCGGGCGTGCCGACCACGACGTCGGCGCCGGCGCGCAGCGCCTCGATCTGCGGCTCGTAGGGCCGGCCGCCGTAGATGCACACCACCGACACCTTTCGGTCGTCGTCGGTGGTCAGATACTTGGCGGCGGTGGACAGGTCACCGTAGACCTGCAGGCAGAGTTCACGGGTGGGCACCACGATCAGTGCCCGGGGGATGCCGGACAGGGGCCGATCGGGCCCCGCGGTGGTGATCCGCTGCAGCAGCGGCACGCCGAACGCGAAGGTCTTGCCCATCCCGGTGCGGGCTTGCCCGATCAGGTCGTCGCCGGTGAGTGCCAGCGGCAGGGTCAGCTCTTGGATGGCAAAGGGATGTTCGACGCCTTCCTCTTTCAGTGCCTGGACGATTTCGTCGCGGACACCGAGGTCGGCAAAAGTTGTTTCGGCTGCGGCTCGGTTAGGTGTGATGAGTGGAGTCATGCGTGAAGCACATATGCCTTTCGGTTTCGTATTCGATTTGTCAATCGTTGCGGTCACGCGCGCACCAGTTGACTGTCGAATACGTTGCCGATTCGCGGGCCCTGCGCTTACTGAGGCGGGCCAACTGCGTGCACGCACATTGCTTAGGCAGCGGTGGTACGGATCTACCGCCATTACCTGGATTGATTGTAGCTGGTGGGCCGCTATGGGCCGGATTGGCGGCTCTGTGGCGCGCAGCGAGTCGCCCCGCATGACGCCTCGTGGCGATCGTCAGCGCGGCTTTGCCGCGCCCAGCGGGTCGCCCCGCATGACACCTAGAGTGTTGGCATGACTCCGCTTTCGCCGGGCGACACGCTGGCCGATCCGCCTCCGCCACGGCTGCCCGCGGACCATCCCGGCGTCAACGAATTGTTCGCGATCTTGGCCTACGGCGAGGTCGCGGCGTTCTACCGGCTCACCGAAGAGGCGCGAATGGCGCCCGATCTGCGGGGCCGGATCTCGATGGCGAGCATGGCGGCAGCCGAGATGGCGCACTACGAGTTGCTGCACGACACCCTGGAGAGCCGCGGCGTCGATGTAGTGCCGGCTATTTCGAAGTACGCCCCCGCCCTCGACGGCTACCACCGGCTGACCACACCGAGCACCTGGCTGGAAGCTCTGGTCAAGACGTATGTCGGTGATTCGCTGGCCGCCGACTTCTATCTGCAGATCGCCGACGGACTGCCCGACGAGGTTGCCGACGTGGTGCGCGCGACGATGGCTGAGACCGGACACTCGCAGTTCGTCATCGCCGAGGTGCGCGCAGCGGTGACCAAGAGCGGCAGACAGCGCAGCCGGCTGGCGTTGTGGTCACGTCGCCTGCTGGGCGAAGCGATCACCCAGGCCCAGTACGTGCTGGCCGAACACGACGAGCTGGTCGATCTGGTGGTGTCGAGGACCGAGGGCTTGACGCACTTGGCGGGTTTCTTCGACCGGCTTCAGCGCCTACACAACGACCGGATGCGTGAACTGGGGCTCGACTAGGCCTAGCGGCTGCAGGTCGCGATCATCGCGCTGCTGGTCGAGATCGCCACGTTCTGACCCACGCCATCGCTGATCGAGCAGTTGAGGTGGCCGGTCAGGCTCGTCGCCACGACGGATCGCAGCCCTACCCCCGGGTTCAGTACGACGGTCCTCGACCACGGCAGCGACACATTGAAGTCGGTCTGCGGTGCACCCGTCGCGTCGGTGTAGACGACGGTGACCAAGTCCAGAAGACCCTTGGTGCCGGTGACTCGATAGACAAAAGTGCGCTCGGCGACGTCCGGCGGCACCGCCGGGACAGCGACGGGCGGCGGGGTCTCGGTCGGCGTCGTGCTGGTGGCCGTCGGGCTCGGTTGATGCGAAGGCGGGGTGACGGTGGTGACTGTCTCGGGCGGCAGGACCGGCACCAGGCTGGGCCGCGGCGACGCGCTGCGGCTCGGTGGCGCCACGACGGTGGCCGACGTCGACGCGCTGTCGCCGCCGTTGATGATCACCACGGTGGCGATGACGGCGAGGACGAAGATGATGCCGGCGATGGCCGCGACCGGGCGCCAGCGCTCCTCGGGGTGCATGTCATCGCCGTCGGCGTAGATGTCGTCGACGGTCTCGTCATCTGAGTAGTCCTGGAGCTCGCGGCCCAGGTATTCCGTGGTGTTGATGATGCAGATGTTATCGGTGTGACACCTGCTCGAGGCCGGGTAAGCGGGCGTGTCAGGTCACGATTTGTCAACGGAGGCCGGTCTGCCCGGCGTCCGCGAATCCTTGGCGGCGACCGGCTTTCCGCACACTCACCGGGCGTCCACTAGCCTTGTCGAAGCATCGACTAACGAGGATTGGGAAGGGGCCGGCGTGGAGGTCAAGATCGGGATCACAGACAGTCCGCGCGAGCTGGTCTTCAACACCGCGCAAACCCCCAGCGAGGTCGAAGAACTCGTCACCGGCGCGCTGGGCAAGAGCTCCGATGTGCTCGCCCTGACCGACGACAAGGGCCGCCGCTTCGTGGTCAACTCGGCCAAGATCGCCTACGTCGAGATCGGCGCCGCGGACTCGCGTCGCGTCGGTTTCGGGATCGGAAGCGTCGCCGCTAAGAGCGGGTAAGCGGCACGTGTGACAGGCCGCCCCAGGCGAACTGCACGGTGCCGTCAACGGCGTCGTCCTTGGTGATCGGCCGATCGGAATCCAGCCAGTACCTCGCGCAGTCGACGCTGACCCCGACCAGACCCACCGCGATCATCCGGGCCCGGTGCGGGTCCAACCCGGAGTCGGCGCTGATCAGGTCGAAGACCGCATCGATGCACGACTCGGTGGCGACCCGTACCTGTACGGCAACCTGAGGCTCGGTGATGTTGTCGTTCTCGAAGATCAACCGGTAGCCCTGGCCGTCGTGCTCGATGAAGTCGAAGAAGGCCTGCACGGCCGACCGCAGCCGTTGCCGGTTGTCGGTGGTGGTGCGCAGGGCTTGGCGCACGCCGGACACCAAATTCTCGACATGGCGCTGCAAGACCGCTAGATACAGCTCCAGTTTGCTCGAAAAGTGTTGGTAGAGAACGGGTTTGCTGACGCCGGCGCGTTCGGCGATCTCGTCCATTCCGGCGGCGTGATAGCCGCGGTCGACAAAGATGTCGCTGGCAGCCATGAGCAATTGGCCCCGACGCTCGTCACGAGGCAATCGGTTGCCGCGCCGAGCAGAGGTGCCGGGCTTCACCCCACTCCGTCCGGCGGCGTTGGCAAGATCGCTCATCCATTCCTCAATCTGCTTGTCATAGCGCCGGTGATGCGAGTGCGCTGTTGATCGGAAGAACACTACTACCCGCCTCGCATTTTCGATCATCACTCACGGCTTGAATGTCTGCATGGCGGCGTCTCACGAGCGCGTTCGGGCGCGCCGAGAGTCCCAGCTAGCGGCTGTTGTGCCATCCTGGGAAAGTGACCTTCGACCCCGACCGGCGCGGGGGCAACCGGACACCGGTTCTTCGCGACGACTGGCGAGAACCGCTGCGCGCTCAACGGGACCCGCTGGCGTGGGGTGGCGAAGGGCGGGTCCGGTCGAACCGGGACACCAACCGCTTCCGGAAACAGAGTTGGCTGGGACGGTTCGTGTCGACCTACGGCTGGCGCGCGTACGCGCTGCCGGTACTGATAGCCGTCACCGGGGTCGTGCTGTACCAGACCGTCACCGGCACCAGCGCGTCCGCTCCCGCCTCCGGGCGTCCGATTCAGGGCCCGCCGCAAATCGGCGCGGTGGGTACGGTGATCGCTGATGCGCCGCCTCGCGGTCTGACTCAGTTCGACGCCAGCCTGCCGACCGGAATGCTGCCCAACGGCGGCCCGTTCACCGATGCGGCGACCAAGTCCTGGCACATGGTCCCGGGAGTCACACCGCAGT
>NZ_DATNJW010000447.1:0-3897 GCF_035603715.1 Mycobacterium sp.
AAGCGGGACAAGGCTTTCCAGTTCGGGGCAACTCATTTCACGACGTCGATGACCGAAGCCACCGCTTTGGTTGGCGACCTGACGCGTGGCGTGATGGCCGACTCGGCCTTGCTGACGGTCGGGCTTCTCGAGGGCCCCATGATCGGTGAGGCGCTTGACATCGTCCGCAAGGGCGGCGCCGTGGTGCTGACGGCGCTGGCACCGATCACCGACGTGACGCCGACCCTCCCACTGGCGATGTTCACACTGTTTCAAAAACGGCTGCTGGGCAGTCTTTACGGCGAGGCCAATCCGCGCGCCGATATTCATCGACTGCTCAGCCTCTACCGCGAGGGCAAGCTTTTGCTCGACGAGACGGTGACCGCCGAGTACAAACTCAACGACATCAACGAGGCCTATGACGATATGTTGGCGGGCAGCAATATTCGCGGCGTCATCATCCACGACCACTGAGTCACATGGCCCGGAACCCATCATGTGCGAGGGCTAAAAGGACGAAGTCGTCCCACGCTGGCTCAGCACTGCGACAATGCTCGTACGTCGCTGCCGGCCGACAGCGTCAACGCGACCCGATGGGGCGGTATCTGCGGTGAAGCGGCTGAACGGGATGGACGCACTGCTGCTCTACAGCGAGACGCCGAACCTACATACTCATACTTTGAAGATTGCGATCGTCGATGCGACCGACTATCCCGGTGAATTCAACTACGAGGTGTTTCGTCGCACCTTCAGTGGACGGCTACACCTGCTCGACCCGTTGCGCTACCGACTGGTCGGGATTCCATGGCGGCTGCATCACCCGATGTGGCTGGAAGATTGCGATGTCGATGTTGATTACCATCTGCGGCGAACGCACGTGCCGGCACCTGGCGGCCGGCGAGAACTAGACCAGATCGTCGGCGACATCGCCAGTACCCCGCTGGACCGACGCCGTCCACTGTGGGAGTTTTACTTCGCCGAAGGCATGGCGGACCACAAGTTCGCGCTCATCGGCAAGATTCACCATGCGTTGGCTGACGGCGTGGCATCGGCGAATCTGCTTGCCAGGGCTATGGATTCGAATGGACAATCGCAAGTGGGGCCCCCGAGCGTCACTGACAGCGTGCCACCAACAAAAAGCGAACTTCTGCGCGCGGCCCGGCGGGATCACGTACAGCAAGTTGCCGCGCTACCCGGAGTGATCAAAGACGCAGCTTCGGGATTTCGGCGCATCCGCCGGCGTTCGCGAGAACGCGTCGAGCAACCAGACCTGGCCGGACCGTTGCAGGCGCCGCCGTCGTTCATCAATCACGTGATCCCGCCGGCAAGAACATTCGCGACCACGACACTGTCCCTCGCTCAGGTGAAAGAAACAGCAAAGCGCGTCGAAGTCACGCTCAACGTCGTCGTGCTGGCGATCACAGCGGGTGCGTTACGGGAGCTCTTACTCGGTTACGACGGCAGGGCCGATCGTCCGCTCGTCGCGTCAATCTTGGCCAGCACCGACAAATCACCGAACCGGATAACCGGCAACGAGCTGAGCGGAATGGCCGTCTCGATTCCCGTCCACATCGACGACGTTGCGGAGCGGGTCCGGCTGACTTCGGTGGCCGATGCGATTGCCAAGGAAGACCATGAACTCTTCGGCCCTGATACGTATGGCAGGTTGGTCGCATACCTTCCGCCCATCGCCGCTCCCCCGGTGTTTCAATGGTTGTCGAAACGAAGCAGCCGCAACAGAATATTCAATCTCCCGATCTCCAACGTTCCAGGACCTCGCGAGCGCGGCAGCTTCGGCGGCGCGCCGGTCAGCGAGATTTACTCTGCTGGACCGCTTCCACCCGGATGCGGCATCAACATCACGGTGTGGAGCTATGTCGATCAGCTCAACATATCGGTAATCGCGGATGATCGGACGCTCCACGATACCCACGAGATGACCGATGCGATGTTGCACTCGTTCAGTGAAATCCGCCGCGGGGCAGGGCTTTCCGAGGAATTGATCGAGGTTCGCTCAGCCATGCCCCGAGCGAGCACCGTCTAACCAAGCACTGGCAGCCGGCGCTGCTTAGCCAACCGGTCAAGGGCGGTCTGCATCACCAATCGGACATGAGCATCGACCCGCTCGACGTCAGGGTTCTCGCCGAACTGAGCGAAAAGGTCGATCGCCTTCAACGCCTGCGTGACGATTTTCGTTGGCAGCGGGACGTTTACCGGGACGAGCATACTGAGCCCGAACGGGAAGCCAATGGTAAGTGGCAAGATGTCGGAGCGCAGGCGGCCCAAGCCGAGTCGTTTAGCCAGCCAGGTCCCCCGATTCAGAAACAGCTGGCTTTCTTGACCGCCGATCGACACCGCCGGCACGATCGGCGCTTTCGCCTCGATGGCGGTCCTGACATAGCCGACGCGGCCGTTGAAGTCGATGACATTCTGCGCCAGGGTCGGCCGGTAGGCGTCGTAAACGCCGCCGGGAAAGTTCAAGACGACGCCGCCCGACCGCAGCGCCGCGGCGGCGTTCTTTTTGCCGGCGTGGATAAGACCGATACGGGTAACCCAGTCAGACATCGGGCCCAGGAAAAGCCCGTCATGGCCGAGGATGTAAAGCGGGCGCTGGTAGCCAAACGTGTTGTAGAAGCCCGAGGCGAAGATCAGCACATCAGGGGTGAGGATTCCGCCAGAATGGTTGGAAACCACCAGTGCCCCGCCCGTACGGGGAAATGAATCCAGCCCGCGCACTTCGGGCCGAAACCAACGTTTGGCCAGCGGGGTAGCCGCATCGATCAATCGTCTGGTGAGTCCGGGGTCCCAGCCAGCGGAATCGCCGCTGCCGATCTCGTCTGCTGTCATATACCGTCGCAATCTTGAGCTGAACAAAAATTAGGTCGAGTTGGGGCTCTTAACGCCGTTGGCGCAACACGGACAACCCCGGGCCGTCGAGCATCTGCAGTAGTGCGCCGCGGCCACAGACGCTCATCATCAGAGCCGCGACGGGCCCGCTGATCTCAGCTCCCTCCCGCCACGTCCGATTTATGTCGGTCGCGGAAAGCCGAATTCGACGAAGCCTCCCGAACGGCAGGAAACCAATCGGCCAGCGGCCGGTGAGGAAATCCATCGCCAGTGCTGCTAACTGGCCATCCGGCTCGAATGGGAGGCCGAGCGGAATCCTGATGTCGCCGCTATGCACCAAGATGTCAGCGAGCGGGCCAAGGGGCCCAAACACCGGCGAACTGATCGGCCGGTCGGCGTGTTTACGAATGCCGGCGACGAGCTCGGCGGTCGGCGACTGCGCCCGCCGGCGTGCCAACTCATCGATTCCGCGGCCTAGGCTTCCCCGCCGAATCGCCATCTGAAGAAAGCCGGACATGCCGTCGTCCACGGTGCTCACCACGTGCGCCGCTACCGTTTTGACGTTCCAACCCAGACACAAGCTCGGTGTTGCCAACTGCGCTTCATCGAGCTCGTCGAGCAGATCCGCAAGCTGACGTCGCTCTTCGGCGACAGCGGCAAACACAAACTGATGGTCGATGAGCGCCCCTCCTGCACCGGTTAGAAACAAGCTTGACGACACCACCGTACTCGGACCATATATTTGGTTCAACGCCGCACCGGGTGAGCCCAGGGAATGTGTTCGCCCTAATCCTGCTCACTCGACGGCGCCCAGATATGGGTAGGTTCGTCGCGTCCCCGCAGGACGGCCTCGGCGCACGGAGTCCAATAACGGCGCTCGGCTGCGTCGGCGCGCTCGATTGCCGCCGCCGAACTCCCGATCCGTTGGTCCAGCGTCTTGGCGAAATCGGCCAACCGTGCCGCCTCGTTGACCGCATCGCCGACAACGGTGTATTCGTAACGGTTTTCGGCGCCGATGTTTCCGGCGAACACCGGTCCTGCCGATACGCCAATCCCGAAATCGACCATCGG
>NZ_DATNJW010000448.1:0-16161 GCF_035603715.1 Mycobacterium sp.
CCTTGCTTGGCCGCGGTGACCAGTTGCTCGCGCCACTCGGCGGGCTCGTAGGCGTGCGGATTGACCAGCCGGGTGGTGCTGGTGGTGACGACGTTGACGCCTGCTGCAAGCAGTTTCACGTAGTCGGGGATCGCGAGGGCGTCGCGTTCGGGTCCGGCGGCCGCATAGATCACGCAGTCAGGCTTGAGGGCGATCAGCGCATCAGCATCGTTGGTCGCGGCTACACCGATGGGATCGCCGTTGGCCAGCTCGCCGGCATCCTTGCCCACCTTCTCGTCGGAGTGCACCCAAACTCCGACCAGCTCGAGGTCGGGGCGGTTGGTGACGGTGCGAATGGCGATCGACCCGATCCCTCCGGTCGCCCATACCACCACGCGGTGCTTGCCTGCGGTCATCTGTTCCTCCTGAATTCGTCAAATCTCCTATTTTGCAGGCGATCTTCGCCGCCTTGCTATGCGATCTTGACCGGCAGCCGGGCCCAGCCCCGTACGCTGGAGGTCCGCGCCCTGCTGGCGTGCTCGTAGTCGACGTCCCAATCGGTCCAGCGCTTGAGCACTTCCTCGAACGCGACCCGCGCTTCCAGCCGGGCCAGCGATGAGCCGAGGCAGAAATGCAAACCTTGTCCGAAGCTCAAATGTGCTGCCTTGCGGTGGATGTCATAGCGATCGGGATCGGGAAAGTGTGTCTCGTCACGATTAGCCGACGCGTTGAGCAACAGCATGTAGGACCCTTCGGCTACGGTCTGCCCGTAGAGCTCGGTGTCCTGGGCGACGTAACGCCCCTGCACCGGCGACGGCGGCTCGTAACGCAGCGTCTCCTCGACCGCTGACGGGATCAGCGAGGGATCGGCGACGAGTTCCCTTCTCTGATCGGGATTTTCGCCGAGCAACTCACCCATGAACCCGATCAGTCGAGCGGTGGTTTCACCGCCCGCGCCGGCGATCATCGCGGTGTAAGCGACCACCTCACCGCGGTCGAGCGGGCGCATGGTTCCGTCCGGTTCTTCCACGTGTGCGTTGAGCAGCTCGGTCATCAGGTCATCGGAAGGGTGCGTCGCCCGCCACTCGATGTAATCGGCGAACTGTCCGATCGACTCTTCCAGAGTTGTCGCGCTCAGTAGAGTGCCCCCGGATTCGACCGTGATGCTCTTATCGTTGCGCTCACGGATCTGTTGCTGCCCTTCCTCGGGAATACCGAGCAGGTAGCCGATCGTCCGCATCGGCATGATCGCGCCCAGGTCGGTGACGAAGTCGAAACCGTCCTGGTCGCGCAGCGGATCCAGTGCACGCGAACACAAGTCACGTACCAGCCCCTCGACCGCCAACATGCGGCGGGGGGTGAAAACCCGCGACAACAGGCGCCGGTGCAGGTCGTGCAGCGGCGGGTCTTCCCATAGCAGGATGCCGGGCGGTATGTCGATGCCGCTGAACAAGACGTCGGCGGTGGTGCCTCTTCCCGAACGATAGGTCTCCCAGTCGTGCAGTGCAGGTGAGACATCCTCATAGCGACTGAGCGCGTAGAAGTTGTACTTGTCGTTGTAATACAGCGGGGCCTCGGCGCGCATCCGTTTCCACACCGGATAGGGGTCGTCGTCGATCGCGTGGTCATACGGGTCGTAATACAAATCGACTGTCGGATTGCTCAAGATCAACCTTCTGCTAGCGGGGCTGGTTGGGCGTGCCGGGGAACAGCTGCTCGGTGGGTCCTGCGGTCACCCAACCGCCCAACTTCGTAATGAGATGCGGCGCGAACACCGAGCCGTAGACCAGGTGGCCGACCACGATGACGGCAACTATGGACAGCACCGAAGACTGCAGGCGGGTTTTCGATTTCTTGTCGGCCCACATGTCGATGACGTTTCGGCCTTCGGCATCGGTGCGCCCGAGCAGGTACGTGAAGACCATCATCTCGATGCCCATGGCCAACGAGTCGTACAGCGGGTACTGGTGTTTGGTTCCCTCGAATATCGCAAGTCCGGGAATCACGTAGCCGTAGTAGAAGTTGCCGAAGTGGGCGCCGGTAATGGCGTTGAACACGAAAGCCCAGCAGAAACCCACCAGCAGGCCGACCGTGAGGAGGGTAATTGGCCTGCGCCAGTTGAATTTTGCGCTCAGCCATCGGCCGAGTGCGGCGCCGATCAGAGCGGGAAGAACAAAGTAGGAGACGTAACCGATGGGTACCGACGACGGCAGCCCGCCCCACGTCACGTTCAGCGGCCACCACGACGGCATCCGGGGCAGACCGGGCGGAAACTGTGCGTACATCGCCCAGTCATAGGGCGACTCGATCCAGGAGAACGAGAGCGCGGAGATGCTCAGCAGAAGCAATGGGTGCACGCGTCGGCGACGGTAGCTGAGATAGGCCCCGATCAGGATAAAGGCGATCCCCGAGACATAGGCGAAGTACATCTGCCCCTCCAGCAGGGGCGTCATCTTCGCGTTCACGGGCGGCCGGCGCTGCTCGGAGTGTGCCGCGCTTCCGGATCGAAGCGGAGAACCAGGCCGAACACTAGAGCTATTAATCCAAATAACGTGCCTAGCATGATCACAGCACCCACGCCCAACACCTCTCCTGTGAAAAATACAACCCTTTAGATAGTGACGACTATCCTATAAACAGTCAACCACCAGATTCGGCCCGAGGAGTGGACACCCTTGCCTCAGCGTTCTTCCGCCAGAAAGCCGGTCGAGGCCGTAACCCCGGCTTCGGGATCGCGCCGGCCGCGGGGTGAACCACGCAAGCTTCTGCTCGCCGCCGCCCGCGACCTCTTCGCCCGCCAGGACTACCGCAGCACCACGACACGTGAAATCGCCGAAGCCGCAGGCGTTACCGAGCATCTGCTGTTTCGCAATTTCGGTTCGAAAGCGGGCCTGTTCCGAGAAGCCCTCGTCTTGCCGTTCACCGAATTCGTCGACGACTTCGGCCGCACGTGGGAGTTGGTCGTCCACGAGGAGGCCGACGAAGAGGAAATGGCGCGCCGCTTCGTCGGGCAGCTCTACGACCTCTTCGTCGAGCACCAGGGGCTGCTCTTGACACTCATGGCCGCTGACATCCTCAGCCCGGAGGAGCTGGCCGAAACGGGCATCGCCGACATCAGGAGAGCACTCACCGTGCTTAGCCAGATCGGCGCGGAAGGCATGCGCATCCGCGGCATGCGTACCAGCCGCCCCGACCTGCCGGCTCACTCGACAGTCGCCATGATTGCCGGCATGGCCGCATTACGGTCGACCTATTTCGGGTCCGAGCAACCGTCGAGAGAAGCCATCGTCGATGAACTCGTCCAAGCGATTCTGCACGGATTCCTGCATCGACAGGACTGACCAGCAAATGTGCTGTGGCGCAGTGACTTAAGTATCTGCGCGGGTCCAGAATGCGTGACCTTGCTGCGCGATGCAGATCAAGAACAGTCCGTCGGGCCCCTGCGCGACGTAGTTGTTGAACAGGTGGCAGTCGGTGTTCTCTTCTTTGATGCCCGCCATCGGCGGTGAGCGGAACCAGCGCGGCTGGTAACGCCTCGGCGAGCCGCAGAACATCAGCCGTCCGGGTTGGGTGGCGGGCACATAACCGCCGGATACCCCAAAGGCGTAGTAGGTGGTGTTGTCGCACGGCGCGCCCAGCACCATGTTCGGGGCGATGCCGGGAGTGCAGGCCGGGTAATCGCAGACGGTCGGCCCCGCGGCAGCCGTCGGCGGCATCAACACGCCGACTCCGATCAGCGCAGCCACGACCGCCACGATGAAGCGCACCGCAATATTTTTGCATGGGCGATAAGAAAATTCTCTTATTCGGAGAAGATCATCAACGGCAGTGGGCGGACTACGTCGAGCGTCGTCATACCCCGTCCGGCCAGCGACTTTGGGGTGATAACGTGATTCTCCGTGTGTAGTCCGGAACGAGCCGTAAGTCGCGGTGCGCTTGCGCCGGCGATTGCCCAGTACCAGTGACGGACTCCGACGCCGACCCATCGACCACCGAAGCTCCGGATTCGCTCGCGGCAGCAGAAGAAGAGCTCGTTCGCGCCGAGGAGCGCGCCGAGGCCGCACGAGCACGCGCGGCCGAATTGCGTCGGGAGGCCGAGGACGGTTCACGCGGACAGACCGACGAGGCTGACGATGCCGAGGCCAAGCCGGCTCGCTGGCGGTCGAGGCCTCGGTGGCGATGGCGGCTCCGTCGTCCTACCCGCAAAGCGGTGGGTGTCGCAGCCGCGGTCGTCGTCATCTGCGCCTCGCTGGCTGCCAGCGGTTACATCGTCTGGCAGCACCGCACACTCGTGCAGCGTCAGCAGCACGCGGCGGAGTTTGCCGCGGCCGCCCGGGAGGAAGTCGCAACGCTGATGTCGATTGACCCCGCGCACGCCGCGGAGAATCTCCAGCACTCCATCGACGACGCGACGGGAGCGCTCAAGAGCCAGCTGGAAGCGACGTCGGGCTACATGGCGAAGAATGCCCAGGATGCGCAGGTCACCACGAAGGCCACCGTGCAAGATGCCGCGGTCGAGTCGATGACGGATAATTCAGCGGTCGTTTTGGTAGTCGCGAAATCCGACACCATCAACCCTGACAAGTCGGTGCGGCCACCGGTCTTCTGGCGACTCAGTGTCAATATCGATCGGGACGGGGATCGGCTCAAGATGTCGAAACTTGATTTCGTCCAATGAATTCCGAATCAGGGTCGCCGCTCAACGATGCCGAGACCGCCGACGTGGATCCGGACTCGAAGGTCGATCGGGTTGCCTCCCGCCTTCTCGCGCACTGGGGTTCGATCCTTCTGACAGCGTCGGTCATCGCCGCGGTGGGACTAGCGGCGTGCTTATTCGTTCTTCAATACCGTCCGGATCGACAGATCGACGACGCCGCGGCCCAGCGGGCGATCCGAGCGGCGTCCGACGGCGCAGTTGCGGCGCTGTCCTACTCGAGCGAGAACATGGACCGCGACTTCGCCAGAGCGAGATCACATCTCACCGGCGATTTTCTCGCCTACTACGACAAATTCACCAAAGCGATCGTCATACCGACGGTCCAGCAGAAGCACCTGGCGCAAACCGCCACAGTGATGAGGGCGGCCGTGTCCGAACTGGGGCCGAACTCGGCCGTAGTGCTGGTGTTCCTCAACGAGGCCACGACGGGTAAGGACAAGCCGCAACCGTTGATCACGCCGAGTAGCGTGCGAATAACGCTCGCGAAGGTCAACGGTTCGTGGCTGATCTCGAAATTGGATCCGGCGGCATGAGCGCTGCCGTCTTCTCATTCGAACCCACTTCACGCCGAACCTGGCGGTGTTATTCTCGTCAGGCGAGAACGCCGCTACCGGCGCGCGTCGAGGAGTAGACGATGCGACCACTTGGAACAGTTGCCACGGCAATGCTGTTGGCTACCAGTGCAGTTGGCTTTGTGGGTCCGGCATTTACGGCTCGGGCGTATACCAAGGAAGAAGTCGCGATCAACGGGACATACCGCGTCACGTCGATCGGTAACTGGGCCAAGATCAACGATCAGTACAACGGCGAGCCGACGACCGTACAAACCTGGACCCTGAACTCCACATGCACCAGCTTCCAGAATTGCGACGGCACGGTGAGAAGCGACGAGGGCTGGAGTGCCCGTTTATACATGCGGGACGGGACCCTGTGGTACGCCAAACATGAAATTCCGAACTGGGAGCGGTGCGAAGACGGCACGGCGTTCACCGGAAAGCAGACTTTCTCGTTCTATCCCGCCGATCCCGAGGGCACCGGTGAGTTAAAACTCGGATCGCCGGTGATGGCCGGCAAGAACAAGACGATCGGCCCGAGCGGCGCCTGCGGGCAGAACCAATGGCTCACCATCGAGCTGCCGATGCGGCTGGACAAGATCGGCTGACCGGCGGTCGACCGATCAGCCGTCGTTTATGTCGGTAACAGGTCTTGCCACTTCTTGGGCGCCGACGAGGTTGCCAGATCCGACTGCTGGTAATACTTCCCGTCCGGAGTGAGATAACGACCGGTACGCGGGTCGTACGAGGCAACCGCGACTGACGGCACGGGCTTAATCTCCTTGGCACCGAAAGAACTTGGGGCCGCCTGCGGTCGCCCTCCGTCGATCACCGCCGGTGGTTTCGGAGGCGTAGGCGGCCGGTGCATGGTCGGCGGCGGCGCGACGTCGAGTGGCGCTATCGACGGAAAATCTCCCGACCGAGTCGACATGTTGGCAGCCGGGGGCGCCACCGATGACGGCGCCGGCGGTGCGGCAGCGCCCAGCGTGCCCGGCGGCGGAGTTGCTCCCCGCGGTCCCGCGGGCGTTCCGCGCGGGATGGCTCCCAGCGGCAGCGGTGTTCCCTCGACCGGGCCGAAAATCCTCTTGTCCGCGGTGGCCCGGTCGTCCGGCGGTATGCCCTGGGCAAGCAAGTTGGGATCCAGGGGTGACGGGCCGAGCACATGCTGGCGCATCGCCAACGGCATGAACGGCTTGTCGCTGTTGCAGATTTCGACGGTGGGCGCGCGCTTTCCGGGGTGCCCCATGCACGGATAGTTGCGGGCGCCGCGAACCGCAAGCGGCGAATCCTGCGGCAGTTTGCAATACAACCCGTCGGGCGTGTCCATGTCGGAGGTGTCGGCCGGGGATCGCCACATGTTCTGCGGCAAGAAGCCGACCGTGCAAATCGGCGGATCGTCAACCGTGAGCGCGAAGTCGCCCCTGGCCTGACCGTCGGGCCAGTTCTGGCCCTGCGCCGTTTGCTCGTAGGCAACGGCCGCCGGCAGCAGCACCAGCAGCTGTTCGATCGAGGGGTGGTAGGTAACGCCGATCTGCCCGATCGTGGTCAGGTTGGCAAGCAACACCGGCAACGTCGGCTTGATCTGCGCGAAGAGCCGTGACGCCTCATCCAACGCCCCCGGGCCGTCCCGCAAAATCGTGCGGATTCGGGAATCGTCGTTGGCCAGCACATCGGAAATCCCGGCCAGGCTGTGCGCCCATGTCCGGATCGAGTCGGTCGTCTGCGCCTGCGCGTTCAGCAGCGGCTGTGAGTCTTCGGTGAGGGCGCGCGTGCGGTCGACAATACTGTTGGAGTCGGCGGAGATTCGCGACGCCGCATCCGACAGTGAGCCCAAATCGTATCCGGCCCCGTTGAAGGCCTGGAAAGACTCGTCGAGCAGTTGCCCGATCTTGTTCTTGGGAAGGCTTTTCACCAAAGCGTTCACCTGATCGAGCATCGGCCCGACCGCCTGCGGAATCGTGGTGTCGTGCATGGCAATCACCGAGCCGTTCTGCAGATACGGCCCTGCGTCGGTGCGCGGCTGCAAGTCCACATACTGCTCGCCCACGGCGGAGACGCTCATCACCGCGGCTTGCAGGTTCGCCGGGATCTTGGGCGAAGTGCCCAGCGACAGCGTCGCTTTGGCGCCCTTCGCGGTAAGCGACACCGCAGTGACCTTGCCGACCTGCACTCCGCGGTAGGTCACGTTGGAGAACCGGTACAGACCACCAGTCGCCGGCAGCTCGAGGGTGACCGTCATCCGGCCGATACCGAGCAGGGTCGGCGCCTGCACGTAGAACAGGGCCATCGCGATCACACCGACGATCCCGACGATCGTGAAGATCAGCAGCTGAATCCGAACGAAGCGCGTCAGCATCTACCTGCTCCCCTCCGTCGGCGGAATCACCGGTGGCGGTGCGGCATTCGGCGCGACCGGCCCCGGTGGCGGTGCGGCCGCAGGTCCGGGCAGCGGACCAAACCCTGGCGGTGCGGCGGCCGGTCCCGGCAGCGGAGCGCTGAACTGGAGATTGGGCTGAGCGGGGCCGGGCGGTGGCGGCGCCTGGGGCCCTGCCGGCGGTACGCCGGGCGGTGGCGGCGCCTGGGGCCCTGCCGGAGGTACGCCGGCCGGCAGCCCTGGGCGACCAGGCGGCGGCCCGAAGCCCCCGTGCAATGGATCACGTGTGTACTGCAGGTACGGCGGGTCCCCCGGCGCGGGTATCTGCTGTTCCCCGAGCTGTCCCCAGTGCGTCCCGAGGAACAGGCCCCGCTTGAGCCGCGGGATCGAAAGGTCCAACTGGACGTGCAGGTTGAAGTAGTCGCCCCGAACCGCACGGTCGACGAAGTTCTGGGTGAACGGGAAGACCGACAACGCTGCGAGCGCCGTATCGATGTCCGGTCCGACATCGGCGAGTCCCTTGACGGTCGGCCCAAGATTGTTCAGATTTCTGACCAAGTCGGCCTGGGTGTCCTTGATCAGCCCGTTGGCCGTGTTGCTGAACTTGCGCAACTCCTCCAATGCGGCCGTCAGGCGTGGCCGCTCCTTGATCAGTACATCGAGCGCGGGCGGTAACTTACGCAGCGCCTGGGTGATGACGTCGCGCTGAGCCGCGAAGGTGCCGCCGATCTGGTCCAGCGCCTGAATGGACGCGACGATGTCGTCGCGTTGTTGGTCGAGCGTCCCCACGAACGTGTCGAAGCGATTGATCAAGTCGCGAACGGCACTCCCCCGTCCGGCTAGCGCGGCGCTGAAATTGTGGATGATCTCCCCGATCTGCCCGAGCCCCCCACCGTTGACGACGAGCGACAGCGACGACAGCGTTTGCTCGGTCGAGGGATACGTCGACGATCGACTCAGCGGGATGGTGGTGCCCGGACGTAGCCGGCCCACACCGGGCTGGCCAACTGGCGGATTGAGCTCTAGGTGCATGGACCCCAACAGGCTGGTTTGACCGATGCTGGCTTCCACGTTGGCGGGGATGGCGAGACCGTGCTTGACCGAGATCTGGACGTCCGCGTGCCAGTCTTTCACCGTCATCGGGCCTACACTGCCAACCACGACATCGTCGATCATCACCGGCGAATTCGACTCCATGGTAATGACATTCGCCAGTTCGACGTGATAGATGTCGGCGTCCGGCCCGCGGCCCACTGCCCCGGGTAGCGGCAGCGAGTTCAGGCCGTGGAACGCGCAGCCGGTGCTCATCAGCATCACACAACATCCAATGGCGAGCACTCGCCGCAGGGCAATCCGGGCGCTCACGGCTGGCCCGCTTCGGCCGGCAGCAGCATGCCCGGCAGGCTCGGTGCCGGTGGCGGCGCCTCGACCGTCGACGGCGGTGGCGGCTCCGGCATCGCCGCGCCCGGTATCCGGGGCAGCGGCACCGACGGCGCCGGGCCGGGCACCACCGAGTCACCGTTCAGACCGGTCCACGCCGAAATGGCCGGCGGGGTTTCGGGCGGTCCGGGCTTCGGGCCCGCGCCGCCGGGCGCCAGGCGCGCTTCGCTGTACTCGACGTTGGCCGGGTCGACCGACTTCTGGATGAACGGATCGATCGGGATCGGCAGGCTGTTGAAGTTCAGCACCCGCAAACCCGGACCGAGGAACAGCGAGCACAGCTTCCCGGACTCGGTTGAGGTGACGTTCTCGATCGCTTGGACTTGGGCGCACCCCGGTACCGGTAGCGGAAGCAGCAACCCGGACTGCGTGGGATTCGCGAAGTCCGCGATCCCGAACCCGCCCACGATCGTTCCGGTGTCGGCGTTGTAGTCGTTGAAGAAGTTGCTCAGCGCGGTCGGCGCGCCGTGCAGGATGTTCTCCAGAGCCATGTGCTGATCGACGAGAGGCTGGATGGCCTTACCCAATCGGTCAATCTGCTCGCTCGCCTCGTCGCGAGTCCCGGCGATGAATCGCTGCACCTCGCCCACCGCGCTCGAGAGGTCGGTGAGCGCCGCGTCCAGATCGGATTTGCTGTCGTTGACCACGCTGGTAAGCGTGGCCAACCGGTTGTTGAACTGCACCATCTGAATGTTGCTGTCGCGCAGCGCGGTGACGAAGATCTGCAGGTTCTTGATGATATCGACGATGTTGCCGCTGCCGTTCGCGATGGTCCGCGCCACCCCGGACAGTTGAGCCAGCGTCTGGCGCAACTTCTCGCCGTTATTACCGTCTAGCGCGTTGGCGGCGCTGTCGATGAATCGGGATATCGACGGTGTCGACACCTTGGCATTGGGACCCAAATCCGTTGCCAACCGCATCAATTGGGATTTGACCTCGTCCCACTCCACCGGAACGGCCGTGTGCTCGACCGGTATCACCGCGCCGTCAGCCATGACCGGGCCGCTGGTCCGGTAGGAGGGAGTGAGCTCAACGTAGCGGGCGGCCACCAAGTTCTGGGTGACGATAACCGCTTTCGCGTCCGCCGGAATAGGCACGTCGTGGTCGACGTGCAAGGTCATCTTCGCCGTCTTACCCTGCGGCTCAATGGATTTGATGGTGCCGACTTTGACACCCGAGACCCGAACCTGGTCGCCGGGATAGATCGCGGTGGCCGAGGTGAAATACGCGGTGATGGTCTTCGGGCCGAAAAAGATCTGTCGGACCAGGAAGGCCGCGCCGGCAACGAGAAGCCCCGCCAGGACTACCGCGGCGATGGTCGTGAGCCGGTTTCGTGGAAGCCGGGAGATCACTGCCCTCCCCCAATCCGGCCACCCAAGGTGCAGCCAGGGCACTCCGGTGCACCGTTGTACAGCTGCGGGACCAACGACCGCGGTACCGGCGACGGGAAGCCCGGACCGCGAGTGGTGTCGAAGGTGCGGAATCCCCAGAGGTAATCGAGGAACGGCTGGAAGATTTGCGGGACAAGGAAGTTCGGCACGAAAGCGGAGTAGGCGTACATACTGGAGATAGCCTCACCCACCGTGATCTCGAATTTCGCGAGACCGGGCAATGCTTTCTCGACGTTGTCGCGGTTCTTTTCCAGCACCGAGGTCACCGAATTGAGCTTCTGCAGCGCGGGCGCCAACTTACTCTCGTTGTCATGCACCAACCCGGACAGCTGCTTGGACACCGCCGACGTAGCGGCCAGCAGTTGAACGATCTCGTTCCGCCGCCCCGCCAAGACCTGCAGCAGATCGTCGGAGTTGAGAATGAGCTTGTTGACCTGTTGACTGCGTTCGGACAGGATGCCGGTGAGAGCGCTGGCACTCTTGAACAGGTCGGCCAGACTCGTGTTGCGGGCGTTGAGGCTCTGCGAGAACCGGCTGACCGCGTCGAAGGTCGGTCCCAACTGGGGGGCGATCTGGTTGAGCGTTGCCGACAAAGTGTCCAGTGATTGGTTCAAGGTAGCGGTGTTTGTCCGGTCGGCGTAGGCCGTGAAGTCACTGACCGCCTCGGTCAGCGAATACGGCGACGACGTGCGGGAGATCGGGATGACATCCAGCGGATGCATCGTTCCGCTGCCGGACGACTCCAGGGTCAGCACGCGTTCACCCAGCAGAGTGCCGGTGCGAATGTGCGCGCTGGTGTCCTTGCCGAGCGGGACGCTGCCTTTCATCGTGAATGTGACCAGGGCATCGCCGTTGTGCAATGCCACATCCGAGACCGTGCCGACTTTGATTCCCGACACCGTCACAGCGTTGCCGGTGGCAAGGCCGCCGGCCTCGGAAAACATTGCCTGGTAGCGGACGTCGCTCGCTAACGACACAATCCGATCGGGCGACAGGCCGACCAGGATGAGCATCGTGATCAGGACGGCGCCGATGAATCCGGCTTTGATCAGCCCGGCTCCGCGGTATTTCAGCATCAGTGCTCCTCCGGTTCCGGTTCTTCGCAGCGCTGAGCATCGGACCTGAACCAGGGAGCTATCACGGTCTTGCCGGACAGATCGGTGCCGCGGATCGTGATTTGGCAGAGGAAGTATGGGATGGTGGCGCCGAAGACGCCGAGCCGGACCAGCTTGCGATAATTTCTGGGCGCCTTCTGAAGCGCGGCGTCGAGGCGGTCCTTGTCGTCATCGAGGTTCGGGGCCAACCGGGAGAGCTGGTCCACGGTGGCTGACAGCGGTTTCCTTGTTTTGCCTAGCAGGTCTGCCAACGTGACTGTGCCGGTGCTCAACGAGTCGATGGCGGGACCGAAAGTGTCGCGGTCGTCCGCCAGCCCCGTAACCAGCCGCTGGAGGCGATCGATTGCCCCGGAGAATTGGCCGCCGTCCTTGTTCAGGGTTGTCGCCACGGTGTTGAGGTTTTCGATCAGATGCTGGATCGTTTGGTCGTTGTCGGCCAACGTGTTCGTGAGTGACGCCGACTTGTTGAGCAGCGATTGCAAGGTGCCACCCTCACCCTGGAACACTTCCAACAGCGCCGACGAAAGTGCGTTCACGTCCCGCGGATTCAGGCCGTGGATGAGGGGTTTCAGTCCGCCGAGCAGCAGATCGAGGTCAAGAGCCGGCGCGGTGTGACTGACGTTGATCTGGCCCCCGGCGGGCAGCCGCTTGGTCGATCCCGGCCCGTCGACCAATTCGAGGTAGCGATCACCGACCAGGTTGAGATAACGAACCGCCGCCTTGGTGCCGTCGGTCAGCACGACGGACCGGTCCGCGTCGAACTTCACCAGAACCTTTTTGTCCGACTGCAGGGCAACACCATTGACGCTGCCGACCCGGACGCCGGCAACCCGCACCGAGTCTCCGGCCTTCAGACGTGAGGCATCGTTGAAGAGCGCGGAATAGCCGGTGACCGCACCGGTGCGGTATTGGCCGAAGGTGAAGAACAAAAACAGGGTGAGCAACGACATCACGACGGCAAAAACACCGAACTTGACCAGGGTCGGTATCAGTGAGCTTCTCATCCCTGTTGTCCAACCTGAGCAGGATTGCGCGGTGGCCCGTCAATCGGCCCATACAACAGCTGTTTGAGCCCGTCGAAGTTGAGGAGCAGTTGCGGATTCCCGTAGACGACCGGGTTGGAGCCGGTATCTGCGATGAGAACCTTGGCGGTGCTGTTGAAGGGGCGGTTGGGAAGACCCATACAGTGCGGGCCGCCCGTCGCCGCAACCTTGGGCAGGTTGGCCGGGTACCGATAGCGTTCGGCGCCGAACGTGAGACTGGCCGAGATCGCGATGCTCGGTTCGGGCAATACCGGCCCCTTAGCTAGAACTGCGTCGCCAGTGAAGGTGCACGTCAGCGCCGGTGCGTATTCATTGAGTAGATCGGTGGTCGGCGCCAGCAGGTGGAAGACCGTCGTCAGCCCCTTCCGGTTGGCGCTCAGGACGTCATTGCCGACGTCGGCCAAACCGATCGCGCTGATCAGGAACGCGTCAAGGTTGCGTTGCTCGTCGACAATCGACTTGCTGATATTCACCGAGTTACCAAGGGTCTTGACCAGATCCGCCGACGCATCGCCGTAGGCCTTGAATACCGGCGCCGACATAGCGATGTCGTGGCTCAGCGCGGGAAGGGACGGCTGGAACTTCGCCAGGAACGAGTCCAGGTCGCTGAACGCCTGGCCGATCTTTTCCCCCCGCCCGCTGAGTGCCTGCGAGACCGCACCGAGGGTCTCATTGAGCTTCGCCGGGTCGAGCGTGCCCAGCACCGCGGTCAGCTGCTTGAACACCGTGTTGACCTCGACCGTCACGTGTTCGCTGTCGAGTACCTGACCGGCGTGCAGGGACTGCGCTGACGGTTCCGCCGGCGGCACGAGCTCAACGAACTTGGCGCCGAACACCGTTGGCGATGTGAGGTCGACGAGCACATTGGCCGGAATCAGGTGCATCTCGGAGGGATACATCGCCAACCGCAAGACGGCTTGACCGTCAGGTCGCGACTCGATCGAGGCAACCTTGCCCACCTGCACACCGTGCATCTTCACCTTGGCGTCGGGATTCATCACCAGGCCGGCCCGCGGCGACAGCACGGTCACCGGGATGGTATCGGAGAAGCTGCCCTGGAATAAGCCCACCGCGACGGCGACGATCGCGACGATAACCGCGATCGACACCAGTCCTGTGAGTGCGCGTATCCCGTTGTGGGGCATGGAGTGTGTTCCCTATCCCGAGAGGTTGAAGTTTCCGTTTGAGCCGTAGATCGACAGCGAAACAAGCAGCGTTACCGATACCACGACGATGAGTGAGGTACGTACCGCGTTGCCGGTTGCGACCCCAACGCCCTCTGGCCCGCCTGACGCGAAAAACCCGTAGTACGTATGCAAGAGCAGGACGGCTAGGGCCATCAGCACTGCCTGCAGAAACGACCACAACAAGTCGATCGGGTTCAGGAAGGTATTGAAGTAGTGGTTGTAAAGCCCGCCCGACTGGCCGAACAACACCACGGTGGTGAATTGGCTTGCCAGGAACGACAGTATGACGGCAATGCTGTACAGGGGTGTGATGGCGAGCATGCCCGCGATGATCCGGGTGCTGACAAGGTACGAGATGGGCCGGATCGCCATCGCCTCCAATGCATCGATTTCCTCGCTGATCCGCATCGCACCCAACTGCGCTGTCACGCCGGCGCCGAAGGTGGCCGCCAATCCGATTCCCGCGACGACCGGCGCCGCGATACGGACGTTGATGAATGCCGCCAAGAATCCGGTGAGTGCTTCGATGCCGATATTGCCCAGCGAGCTGTAGCCCTGTACCGCGAGCGTGCCACCGGCGGCCAGCGTCAGGAAGCCGACAATCACGACCGTTCCGCCGATCATCGCCAATGTCCCTGCGCCCATGCTGATTTCGGCGACCAGACGGATGATCTCTCGCCGGTAGCGGGTGACCGCGAAGGGTATGCCGGCCAGCGCTTTACCATAGAACACGGTGTGGTCACCGATCGAGGCGAGAGTGCCGACGGGCCTGCGCCAGGCACCGAACACCCGAAACGTGCGCGGATAGGTGGCTCTTAGCGTCCTCACTAAAGTCACGGCATCTCCCCCATCATCACTTCGTCGTGAATCGGATGCCGATCGCCGTAACGACCACGTTGACAACGAATAGCGCCATGAACGCGTACACCACGGTCTCATTGACCGCGTTGCCGACAGCCTTGGCGCCGCCGGATACCGTCAGCCCCCGGTAGCACGCCACGAGGCCGGCGATGATGCCGAACAGCGCCGCCTTGACGCAGGAGATGATGACCTCGGGGACCCCGGTCAGCAGGGTGATGCCCGCGGCGAATGCGCCGGGGTTGACGTCCTGGACGAAGACCGAGAACACATAGCCGCCGACGATTCCGATGATGACGACCAGGCTGTTGAGCAAGAGCGCGACCAACCCGGCGGCAAGCATCCGGGGCGTCACCAGGCGCTGGACCGGGTTGATGCCCAGCACCTCCATCGCGTCGATCTCTTCACGGATGGTTCGTGAGCCGAGGTCCGCACACATGGCCGTCGCGCCGGCGCCGGCCACGATCAACACCGTCACCAGCGGGCCGACCTGGGTGACTGCACCGAATGCCGCACCGGCACCGCTGAGGTCCGCAGCCCCCAATTCCCGCAACAGAATGTTGAGGATGAAGCTGATCAGGACGGTGAATGGGATGGCCACCAGGAAGGTCGGAGCCAACGCGACGCGCGCGATGAACCAGGACTGCTCCAGAAACTCGCGTGCCTGAAACGGTCTGCGGAACGTGAACTTGATCGCGTCGGCGCCCATCGCGAAAAGCCCACCGACGCCCTGCATCGCACCGGAGAGACCGTTGGGCAAGCTGATCCCCGTGGACCAGCGTTCCGCCCCTTTAGTCGCCATGGGTCCCTACCGTTCTCACGCCGGTTTCTCCATCTCGTTCGCGTGAGTTGGCGTTCCCGGGCGGGGCGGGACGGGCAACTCCCACATTTGGAAGCGTCCGGCGATTATGACCCATGCCGCGTGCGGCGGGAGTGAAAATTGACAACCGAGGGACCTCCGATTAAGTGACGGCGCCGATAGTTTTGAGCTCGATGATGCGGTCCCAGTCGAGCCCGAGTTCCATCAAGATCTCGTCGGTCTGCTCGGCGAACCCCGGCGCGGGTCCCGATATCGGTGCGGCCACATCGAACTGCACCGGGTTGGCGACCAGTTCGAGTTCGCCTGCCTGTACTACATATTCGTTGGCCCGGATTTGGGCGTCGTCGGCCGCCTGCAAGGTGTCCTGCACCGGCGCCCACGGTCCGGCCAGGGTGGCAAAGCGTTCGCTCCATTCCGTCAGACTGCGGGTGGCGATGGCCTTGCTGAGTATCTGCACGGCCTCCGCGGTGTTGGCCGCGATCTTCTCGTCGCTGTCGAATCGCGGGTCGTCGGCCAGTTCGGGCTGGTCGACGTGTTGACAGACATCGGCCCAGAACTTGCTGGCCTGCATCATCACGAACGAGATGTAGCGACCGTCCGATGTCGCATAAAGGCCGACCAGCGGATTGATCGGAGAACCGTGCACCCCGGGCGGAAAGGCCTCCATCCGCTGGTTCAAGTGG
>NZ_DATNJW010000449.1:0-10173 GCF_035603715.1 Mycobacterium sp.
GGCAAGCGGATCGACACTGGAAGAGCTGTCACGTTGGGTGCGTGCAGCGGCGAGTTCGAGGTTAAGCCTGCGGTTGTCGGCGCGGAGCTGGTGGAGTTCGATGATGAGTGAGTCCAGCGCGTCGTATGCGGCGGCCATGGCGGTCACGCGACGCTCTTCCCGACAGGCCGGAGGGCGCGGCTCGCCTCGCGGCATCTCCAATACATTTCCCATTCGTCTCCCCTTTAACGGTTTGAATGACCCCTTGGAGTGGGACCAATGGCTCACCGTTCGATGGTGCGGCGACGCAGTGCAACTGGCGTCCGTAGTCCGCTACTGATGTTTTCCCACGTGTAGGTGCGGCCACTGGAACCAGATCGCCAGCCACACCCGAACGGTTGATCGTGCCGCCTCGCTCTCCTCGCAGCGGCCCGACTCAATGTGCGTGGCGCGCCAAGAGATGCGAAAATCCCGCGGTGGGGGAACGGGATGCCGTACAGGCCGCTCAACTGATCCGGGCTTTGTGCGAAGTACGGGACAAGATGATCAGCCAGATGACCTGGCTCGAAAAACACGACAGGCAGTTAGACGCCGCGGCATTGCGGCGAGACGTCAATGAAGCTCAGGCCCACATCACTCGTCTGCACCGGCGCTATCTGGGTGGAGATGCGCAGGCATCTCAACCCGTTCGCCAGGCACGGTAATACATTTTGAACGGATGAGCCAACTGGTTCGGCGGGGATTCGCCTCCCCCACAACGAATCCCGTCTACGTGTCGTGACGTACCCTTGCCACTGGACCAAGGACCGAGAAGCCGACGTCGTCGCTCACATACGGATCCGTGAGATGGCTTGGGCAGTACACTTGCGCTGATACGGCGATGAATCTGATCGCGGTTCTATGAACCCGAGCGGACTCTTGGCGCAGAGCCGGGTTGTCCTCGAATATGCCGTTCATCTCTTCGTCTACCACCTTGTAGACCGAAGCGCCGCCATTGAGTTCGCGACAAATTTGATGGGCTCTGGCGACGAGAGCAGGCAAGTTATCGATGAGGGGAACCTGATCTTGTTCGAGCAGCGCCACAAACTGATCTTCCTGATCCTGCTGGCCTGGGTCGGCGCTTGCCGCGCCGGCGCAGATAATTGCCGCGGTCAGCACCACCGCGGCGCTAACCAGAACGTCTGCGAGGCTGGTGATGCCGGTGCGCACGGCGGGATTTCCATTTCTTCGGTGCCATCTGCTCGGTATTAATTCAACCCGAGGGACGACATGACGTCCATAGGCACGGACTGGGCACGGTGTGTATCGCCTGCCGCGCGAACTGATGTAACGCCGCGGGTCTCACGGTCGATAGGTCAGCGACGCCGCCCTGGTCGTCCGGAAGGGGAAGCGACTTATGGACTGGACCAAGCTCTCCACTGTCGCAGCCGCGGCGTCAGCCGTGTTGATCGCCGTGCCCGCGACGATTGCTGTCCCCGTCGCGGTCGCCAACGTCCCGGGTTGTTTGCCCCTCAACGGAACACAACTCACCGCCAGTAGCCATGAAGACACCAACTATCTCGGCATCACCTACGACAGCAACGTGACGTACTGGTACCAGGATGGTGCGGTCAACTGGCATCGAACCGTCGATGGCGGCGAGTTCAACCTCACGCACACCAACACCTCGGGCACCGTGCCCGCCGCGCCAGGAAGCACCGCCACCATTCCTGGCACCGACAGCGGCAGGCGAAGCGGCGGCGGCGCAAGCCCTATCGTCGTGACCGTTTGTAACCAATAGGGCGCGTCCTTGCCTGCACATCAGCTCAAACAGTCGTGGGCGACGTAAGCCGACGAGCTGTCAGACCTCGATGCGAGCATCCAGCCATGAGACTGCTCACGATCGGCGTCCTACTGGTTGCGGCGGTTAGCACATTTGTGTCGCCCGCTAGCGCTGATCCGACACCAGAACCGTCCCCGCCCTACGTGATCCAGTCCCCGGCAGGACCAACGATCGGGGGTCTGAGAAGCTTGCCGCCGATTTGCGGCGTCCAGCCGAGGGCATGTGCAGGCACCTGGTCACCCGATACGGGGACCTGGGATTTCCCGGGAACGTCCTAGCCGACGTCTGAGTACGTCATCGGGCCGTCCCACTCTTCCCACTCTCCGGGTCGGCCCGATCCAGGCGCGGCGGACCGCCGCGACCTGTTCTGGACTATCGCCTCGGTGTCTGCCATCGCAACGGCCTCGGTCAACGCCTCAATCACCTGACGGGCCTCCGCTGTCGTGATTGCGTCACCAGGGACGTCCACAACGATGCGTCTTTGGACACGCCCGTCGTCGTATTGCGTGCCGATGACAGCGACGGTGATGGGGTAAGGCCGTCCGTTATGAGTCGTGTGCTCGACTGTCCAGCTGCGCCCGTCAAACAGTCGCCGGCCCTCGTCCCAGGGTCCGATCCATGTTGCGTCTTCGGGTTTGCTGATCACGGGTGGGGCTCCTCTCCTGCCCCCTGGCGCGAAAGAATACCCTCGCAGATACGCCATTCGTGTGGAATTGCCCCTGCTGTGTGGGTACCGACCCCCAAGCCTCAAGTTAATCAATTCGCTTAACTCGCAACGATAGTCACAGTGTTGGATGGCAGCGGGGTGGCCAATCCCCCCACATCACGCGCCGATCAGGCGTCGGTGTCGGTGGGCACGCGTAGCGTCCCGACCCACTGGAGAGAGGTCAGATCATGTTGATGCGCTTATTCTTTGCCGCTACCGCGGCGACACTCGCGCTCGGTGGTGTTTTCAGCGCGGCACCGGCCGGCGCCGAGCCTCGCTGCCTGTTCCAAGGCGACTGGAACTGCGAGGGACCGCCGCAGTACAACGGGCCGCTGCAAAACACCTGGGACGTGCCGGGCACCTACGGCGGCTGGACGCAACTGCCGCTGCTCTGCCCCGGCGGCGCCGACCTTCGACCGTGCCAGCAATACGTTCCGCAGCCGTGAGTTGAAAGCAGCACATGTCAGAGCAAGCTCGGCCGAACCGGTCGGCGGTTCGGCCGGCTTGGCCCGGTTATCTAACGAACGGCAACCTGGTACGCGAACGCCGACCCATCAAGCCGGCGCCGCGCCGACCCATCAAGCCGGTGCGGGTACGCCCACCGACCACGTATTCGTAGATCGCGATGAGCACGACGGCGGCGGCGACACCGATGAAAAACGGAATCCACGCGACTCCACCATTTGCATTGTGATATCCAAATTGGCTGGCCACCGCTGAGCCGATCAGGCCGCCCGCGGCGCCGATCAGAACCGTCGTGATCATGCCGATGTCTTGCCTACCCGGCATGACGAGACGCGCCACCACACCGATGATCGCGCCCACGATGAGGGCCAGGATGATTGATCCGATCATTTCAGCTCCTGTCTAGCGGCGCCCCGAGTGGACACCTTCTCGCACTACGGGTTACCCGAACCGGCGGGTCTATAAAACACATGTTGAGTAGGACAGGGGCAATCGGATCGTCGTAGTCCACGTCTGAATGAGCGACCAGGTCGCGCCGTTCTCTATGCTGCTGCTGAAGGAGGCGATCACGCCGTGACAAGCACCAGCCACCTGGCCGAATTGGAAGTCACCAGCACTGACGTGGTCGCTGCATGGGACGCCCTGGAACCCGTCGTCGCGCAGTGCGCCGGATTGCTGGGGATACCTGCCACAAAGAGTGACTACTACGTCGGCCACTCGGACGACCAGGCCACCGTGGCCGGGGCTGATCTTCGTGATTGCCTCGATCGCGTGGAGACGCCCGCATCGATCTCCGTCACCTATACAGCGAATAGCGACTCGGGCCCTGATCCTCAAAGCATCGAACTGAGGATCATGCGCTACCGGCGTTTCAAGGAACTGAACGTCAACCTTCGGGTCAGCGGGCCCATGGACGTGCACACGTTGGGCCTTTTCGAGCGAACCAAAAGCACGCTGGCCCAGGCGATCGATCGCTTGAACGAGCCCTAAAGCCCCACGCCCTCGGCTGAGTCTCGTGGTTCTGGGTTACGCCGCGTTCTGCGCTTGGGCCATCGCGTTGCCGGCTTGGTCCGGGCAGTGCTGACGGATCGTGGTTCCGGTGAGGACGCCCGCGTTTGTTGCGTTGTAACCGCGGGCTTCGAGGGTGGTTTCGATCGCGGCGAGACTCGTGCCGTTGCGCAGCGCCGCGCAGATGTCGAATCGGGAGTCAATGGTGGCGGCTTCCGCGGGTGCCGGGAGCGTCAATGCCGCGAACATCGCGGCCCCGGCCGCAAACATCGACCAACGGAAGATCCGGTGTCCGTGAGTAGTGGTCTGCCTCATGTCAGCCTCGCTGGTGTCGAGGTCACCGTCTGATTTAGTGGCCGTTACCGTCTACCAACAGCGGAGTACCCCGTCGTCTGCCCGATTTGCAGCGATGGTGACCCATTTCACGACGGCGGCCGAATTGTGGTTTGCGACGTGCCTTGAGCACATAAGCTGGAGCACGCGTGAAGTCGCGCACCGCGATCCGCAGGAGGCCTGGCATGACAGGATTTCTTGGCCGTCTGGCCATCGCTGGCGCGGTGGCGTCAATTCCGCTGGCGGCCGCAGCGGTCGCAACGTCGGCCGTCACGGTCGCAGCGCCGGGAGGCAGTTCGCCGCAGTGCGACCCGAGTGTGGCTTCACATTGCGTGTCCAGTTCACCGAAGTGCGACCCCGCCTGGGCGCGCAACGTCTGGACCGGTGAGTGCCATCCGCAGCCGGCGATGCCGGACTGGTACGTCGTCCGGCCGGCCTACGCACCGCCGTACGCACCGGTCGACGTCCCGCCGCCGCCTCCCCCGCCGTGGTGGGCACAAGGAATGCACGCAAATTGGGATGAGGGTTCCCAGCAGTGGGTCTGGGTCAGGATGTAGCCACCCGGCATCTCAGCGTTAACGCCCATCAATACATCAGAATTGTTTTCTGACAAAGCTATTCGAATGCGGGGACCGAGCCCGTCACAACTTGCGCACGCCGCGAATGATCTTCGCGAAGGGGTTCCCGGCGGCGAGACCCCGGCGAAGGCTCGGCTGCAAGGTACTCAAGTTCAGCAGGACCGGATAGCTCAGCCCGTGATCGCGCCAGTCCGCTAGCTGGTCGACGATCTCGTCATGCGTGCCCTGCAGGCAAGCGTCTTTGAGTAGTGACACCGGCACGTCTGATGTGTATTTCAGCACGCTGTCCTCGTCGAGTATTTGCGGGATGAGGTCTTGGAAACCGTGGCCCACCGGGTGATCGACGCCGTGGCGCTCCCACAATTCCGCGGGGGCGTTCAACACGAAGGTCTTCATCGCGGTCGACTCCAGCGCTTCGTCGACCTCGTGGCGGTTGCGGCCCGTGACGACGAAGCAAAAAGTCGCGCCGGTAATTCCGAGCGGATCTCGTCCGGCGTCCGACGCCGCGGTGCGGACCGCCTCAAATCCGCGGGCGTAATCCGTCGGCGAAAATACCGCCGCGGGAAACCACGCGTCGGCGTATCGGCCGGTGGCACGCAACATTCTGGGTCCGTGCGAGGCGATCCAAATCTCAGGCCACTTACCGCGGTACGGCCACAAATCGAAGACCGCGTTGTGCAACGGAAAGAACGGCGAGTCGCGAGTGACGAGCTCGCCCCCGGAGTTCCACAGCGCCCGGATCGTCGCGAGGGCCTCCTCGAACCGCGCCACCGGCTTAGCCCAGTCCACGCCGTAAGGTTCGTTGCCCTCACGCTCGCCGGTCCCGATGCCAAGGATCGCTCGTCCCCGCGTCAGCAGATGCAGGGTCGCGGCCGCTTGAGCGGTGACCGCGGGATTGCGCCGGCCGGTGTCGGTCACCCCGATTCCAAGTCGTATCCGCCCCAATCGATTTCGGGCAGCCAAATGCCCGAGGACGGTCCATGGTTCGAGGTTTGCATCGACCTTTGGTGCCAGTCGGGCGGCGCCGATGTATTTCGGCTTGGCCATCGAACGCGGATACAACGAGTTCAGATGATCGGCCAGCCAGAACGAATCCGCACGGCCCGCGACCGCAGACAGGTAGCTACTGCGCGTCACCGCCATCGGCGAAAAGCGCATGGGCAGCGCCTGCGCCGCCAAACCGACTTTCACAATTGACCCCCGGCAGCCGTCGACCTATTGCTGACCGCCCGATACTCCCACCCCGTCCCCGGGAGATGGCGACGGGCTGCCCCCGTTGTCAGTGGCGCGATGCAGGTGCTGCGGGCAATAGGCACTGGCCGCGATCGCGGTGAATTTAGCGGCACTCGTCGTGCTGATCGCCGGATTTTGCTGCGTCACAAGCGCAACGACGTCAATTTGCGACTTTCCCTGGTCCATCAACTCGCACGCGGTCTTGCCGGCACTAATGGCGCTTCTTGAGTCGTTGAAGGTGATGCCGGCTTTGGTCAGCGCGTCGACGAAGCTCGCATCGACATTCGGGTCTGCATGCGCTGGTATCGCGCTGCCCAGTGACGAGGCAATGCCAAGCACCACCAGAAGGCGTCTCATCGCCCCATCATGGCGCAACGTCTAACCGTTGTTGGGCACGGTGGTCGTCACCCCACCGTTGCCACCGGGGCGCTGCAGGTACTGCGGGCAGTAGGCGCTGGCCGCGATCGCAGTGAACTGGGCCGCCCTGGTCGTGTCCAAGCCGGGATTCTGCCTCGTCACGAGCCCGACGACATCGAGCTCCGGCCGACCTTGCTCCATCATTCCGCACGCCGCCTTGCCGGCTTTGACCGCGCCCGCTTCGCTTTTGATGGTGATGCCCGCCTTGACCAGCGCGTCGAGAAAACTCGCATCCAGACCCGGATCAGCGCGGCCGGGGTTCGCATGCGCGGTCACCGCTACGCTCAATGCGGCTGCTGCAACCAGCAACGTCAGCGGACGTCTCATCTGTACATCGTCGCGCACGTCGACATCTTTGTCGCGGCTACCGAACCGCCACATGGACAGGGTCGTGCTGCCAAGATCTACCGAATGGCCGACAGATTCGAAGTCCAGCGCACGATCTCCGCACCGGCAGCCGATATCTTCGCTGTTCTCTGCGATCCGCAAGGTCACGTCGCCATCGATTCATCCGGGATGTTGCAGGACGCCGACGGAGCGTCCGTTGCCGCCGCCGGCGACAGCTTCGTCGTCCACATGGACCGTGAGTCCCTCAACGACTATCCGGATCTGGGCAAGTACGACGTGACTGTCACCATCCGCGAATTCGAGCAGGACCGGCTGATCGCCTGGACGGTTCTGGGGCAGATCCGACCTCAGCTCGGCCACGTCTACGGCTACCGCCTCGAGCCCGACGAGCAGAACGAGGGCACCGTCGTCACGTCGTTCTACGACTGGTCGCAGATCGACGAGAAGTGGCGGGAGGCCGGCATTTTCCCGGTGCTTTCCGAAGGCGCGCTGCGGGCGTCGCTGGGCATCCTGGACCGTACGGTCCGGCGAGGCTACGCGAAGGGCTGATTCCGCCCCGCGTCAACTTGGAGTTGACGAATGCGCTTCCGTCAACCTAGTGTTGACGACATGGTTCAATCCCATCCCGTCCGACTCGACGAACTGATCACCACCATCAAAAAGGTGCACACCGACGTGCTCGACCAACTCAGCGACGCGGTCCTGTCAGCCGAGCACCTCGGTGAAGTCGCCGATCACCTGATCGGGCATTTCGTCGACCAGGCCCGCCGATCAGGGGCCTCCTGGACCGATATCGGCAAGAGCATGGGCGTGACCAAGCAGGCCGCCCAGAAGCGCTTCGTGTTGCGCGCCGAGACCACCACGCTCGACCCGAACGGCGGCTTCGAGCGCTTCACTCCCCGAGCCCGCAACGCGGTGGTCGCCGCCCAGAACGCCGCGCACGAGGCCGGCAACAACGAGATCACCCCGGACCATCTGATACTCGGGGTGCTGAACGACCCCGATGCACTGGTCACCAAACTGCTACGAGCCCAACGCATCGACCCAGAATCGCTGCGGGACTCGATCACGCTGCCGCCCGCTGCGGACAAAGTGCCGGCGCTGATCCCGTTCAGCGGGACGGCCCGCAAAGCGCTCGAGCTGACCTTTCGTGAAGCACTTCGGCTGGGCCACAACTACATTGGCACCGAGCACGTTCTGCTTGCACTACTCGAACTCGAAGACGGCAGCGGTTCGCTGCATCAGGCCGGCGTCGACAAGGACCGCGCCGAGGCCGATCTGGCCGCTGTGCTCGAATCAATGACCGCAGGGAAGAAAAGCTGAGGGTTGTACAACCCGACGACGTGAGCCCCGCAGTATGCCATCATGCGATGGTCGTCGAGGAGGAAAGATGCGCCGCTACCTGGTTGCCGTGATTACCGTCGTCGCGGCCACGCTGATCGCGGTGCCCCGCGCGTCGGCCGGCGACGCACCGATCGGCCATCTCGGCGACACGTTGCGGGTCGACACCGGGAAAATGATCGCCGACATCACCGTCAGCAGCGTGCAACCCGTCGACCCGCCGCCCGGGTTCGGCTACAACCGCGTCGGTATCCCGGTCAAGAGCTTCCCCAACAGCGCAGTCGTGCGCGCCGACGTGGCGATCCACGCGGTGCGGGTGCCCAACCCGTATCAGATGCTGACCGATTTCACCTTCGACGGGGTCACCCCGTTCGGCGACGCGTACAAGTCCCGCAACTCCGACGCTCCCGATGCGCTGGATGCCGCGCTGGCCAATGCGCCGGCCGGCTCGATCGTTCGCGGCGGGGTGTACTGGGAGGCCTACCGCGACCCGGTCGCCAATGTTGTTCTGCTGGACAAGAAAACGGGCTACCATCTCGCGCAGTGGAACCTGTAGTCCGGATTTCCTCAGCGAGTACGGCCGACGCTGCTGAATTGGCTGCGCTCGCGGCACGCACTTTTCCGCTGGCCTGTCCCCCGTCGGTCGCGCTCGCCGACGTCGCGTCGTTCATCGACGCCAACCTGTCCGACGCGCGTTTCGCCGAGTACCTCGCCCACCCGCAGCGGCGTATCCTCACCGCCGCTCGCGAAGGCCGAATCATTGGTTACGCCATGCTGATTAACGGCGTCAGCGACGATCCGGAGGTGCAACGGGCGGTCGACATTCGACCGGCCGCCGAGATCTCCAAGATGTACGTGTTGGCGGAACACCACGGCGGGGGCGTGGCGACACCGTTGATGGACGCCGCCCTCGCGGCCGCCGCCGAATGGGGCGCCGGCTGCGTATGGCTCGGTGTAAACCAGAAAAACGAACGCGCTCAACAGTTTTACAAGCGGCACGGCTTTACCGTCAGCGGAACGCGAAGCTTCCGGTTGGGCGCTCACACCGAAAGCGACTACGTCATGGTCCGGCCGTCGGGCGTGGCCTGATTCAGCGATGCCCGTAGCGCGTCGCCGCCGCACGGCCGAAGCCCACAGGTTTCCCGACGCATATATAGCGCGTACATACAGTTAGCCTAAGTAATCAAGAGGAATGAAGGATCTTGCGCGTTCGGCGGCAGCAATCGCGGCAACATTCGCCGGCTTGGCATGCGTCGGCTTGGTAGCTGCTGACGAATCCCAGGCTCAACCTGGGCCGTTTTCCCAGTGGTGCCCGGGCGAGTCGTGGGACCCGGGGTGGGGCCCGAATCCGGACTGGAACGGATGTCACGTTAATCCGGTTTCGCCACTGCCTGGCCCCGTGGGACCGGACCATCATCTTGGTCACCCTGGCGGACCCGATCACCCCGGCGGACCCGATCACCCCGGCGGACCCGGCGGAGGTGATCACCCAGGCGGCGCGCCCGGCGGAGGCGCACCCGGCGGCGGACCCGGCGCACCCGGCGGACCCGGCGGAGGCGCGCCCGGCGGACCCGGCGGCGGACCTGGCGCACCCGGCGGAGGCGGACAGGACGCACCCGGCGGAGGCGCACCCGGCGGAGGCGGCGGACCCGGCGGAGGCGCACCCGGCGGCGGCGCACCCGGCGGCATCGGCGGCGGCGGAGGATTTGGCGGAGGCGGCATCGGCGGCGGCGGCGGATTTGGCGGCGGCGGATTCGGCGGAGGTGGCGACGCCGGCGGCGGCGGGCTTGGCGGAGGTGGCGATGCCGGAGGCGGCGGAGGTGGCGATGCCGGAGGAGGCGCCCTGTGACGTGTGTCGCCTAAGCGTTGACGGCCGCGCTCAGCGCCAGCAGCCGCGACGTGGCCCGCAGGTACTTCTTGCGAAAGCCGCCGGCCAGCATCTC
>NZ_DATNJW010000450.1:0-4925 GCF_035603715.1 Mycobacterium sp.
CGTCGGTGTGGTGGGTGCTGCGACGGCTGAGTTCATCTCTCGATCGCGGGTGATGCGTCGACAGGTGGAGCTCACCGAGTTGACACCGGCGTCGGCACTCAACGGCTGAGCGACCCGCTAAGGCACGGCCCGCGAGTACAGCCAGCTGTCCCACAGCCCCGACAACGATTCATCGCAATAGCCGGCGGCCAGGTCGGTGAAGTCACTGGTGACCGCGTTCGCGTGGCGGTAGCGGTTCGTCCAATCCTTCAGTAGCGCAAAGAACTTCTCGTCGCTCAACCGTCGACGCAGCGCGTGCAGGGTCAACGCGCCACGCTTGTACACCCGGTCGTCGAACATGTCCCGCGGCCCGGGATCGGTCAGCAGCAGATCCTGCGGCGAGTCACGCAATTTCTGGTGATAACGCCGGGCGAGTTCGTCGGCGCTGGGGCCGCCGCTGTGCTCCGACCACAGCCACTCGGCGTAGCACGCGAATCCCTCGTGCAACCAGATGTCGCGCCACTGCCGCACGGTGACCGAGTTTCCGAACCACTGATGGGCCAGTTCATGGGCGATGAGCCGCTCGCTACCCCGGGCGCCATCGCAATGATTGGCTCCGAATATCGAAATTCCTTGAGCCTCAAGGGGTATTTCGAGATCATCATCGGTCACGACGACGGTGTAGCCGTTGGCCAGCGGGTACGGACCGAACAGCTCGACGAACAGCTCCATCATCTCGGGTTGGCGGGCGAAGTCATGGTAGAAGTTGCGGCGCAGCCGTTCGGGCAACGCGGCCCGCATCGATACCGGCGTTTTACCCTGCCGCGTGAGCTCATACATCCCGATCTGCAGGGTGATGAGGTAGGTCGAGGTCGGCTCGGGTTGTTCGTAGGTCCACTCGGTCTGCGCGGCCCGCACCCGCCGAGAGGCCAGCCTGCCGTTGGCGACCACCCGGTAGGGATTATCGGTGCTGATCTGGATGCGGTAGGACGCTTTGGCGCTGGGGTGGTCGTCGCAGGGAAACCACGACGGGGCACCGTTGGGCTGTCCGGCGACCAGCACACCGTTGGTCAGTTCCTCGAAACCGACGTCGCCCCACAACGATCGCACTGGTCGCGGCGTCCCGTGGTAGTGCACGACGATCGACATCTGGGCCCCGGCGGCCAGCTTCGTGGACAGTCGAATGCGCAATTTCCTTTCACGGCAGGCGAAGTGAGCAACTCGTCTGCCGTTCATCAACACCTTCGACACGGTCATCGCATCGGAGAGATCGAGAGTGAACTCCTCCAACTCGGTGAGTGTCACCGCGCCGATCGTCGCCGATCCCGAAAGCCGATTGATGGCAACCTTGTATTCCAGTGCCAGTTCGTAGCGTGACACCCGATAGCCGAGGTTGCCGCTCTTCGGCAGATACGGGTCGATCACCGTCTGCTCGGCGCTGGGCGCGAGCTTCTTGGCAACCCGTTTCACGCGGCGGCCTTCTTGCCGGGCTTCTCCCGGGGCAAATCCCATGGCCTGATCGGATTACCCTGCCAGCGTGTCGATTTCGGCACCTCGTCGCCGCGCACCACAAGCGATGCGGGACCGACGGTCACGCCCGCACCGAGCCGGGCCGATGGCAGTGCCACACCATGCGGGCCCAGCGTCGCGCCGTCCTCCAGCACGACGGCGTCCATCCGCATGATCCGGTCGTGAAAAAGGTGCGTCTGCACAACGCAGCCACGGTTCACGGTGCTGCCGCGGCCGAGTGTGACGAGATCGGCCTCTGGTAGCCAATAGGTTTCGCACCAGGCACCGCGGCCGACCTTGGCGCCCAGTGCGCGCAGCCACATGTTCATCACGGGTGTGCCGCTGGCGGCTCGGGCGAACCACGGCGCCGCGACGGTTTCCACGAATGTGTCAGCGAGCTCGTTGCGCCACACGAACGACGACCACAGCGGGAATTCGCCCGCCTGAATCCGGCCCACCAGAAGCCATTTCGCGGCCACGGCGACACCCGCGGCCACCGCGCCCGCGGCCAGTAGCACCAGCCCACCGCACAGGGCGGCGCTCCAGATCCCGAAGATCCGGGCCAGCGCCTGCAGTGTGCCCAGCACGGCCAGTCCGATCGCGGCGGTCACCATCACCGGGAGCACCCTAAATGCCTCAACGACGGACCGCATCGCCTTCAACCGCCATGGTGGTTCGTAGGTGCGGGCCGTGTCCGCCTCGGCAGGACGCCGGCGCAGCCGCATGGGCGGGCTGCCCAGCCACGACGAACCGCGTTTGGCTTTGGCCGGAGCTGCCGACAACACCGCAACCAGTCCGTCGTCAGGGACCCGCCGGCCCGGTTGGGTGATGCCGGAGTTGCCGAGAAACGCCCGCCTGCCGACCGTCGTCGTGGCCGCATAGATCCAACCGCCGCCCAGTTCGTACGACGCGACCATCGTGTCGTCGGCCAGAAACGCGCCGTCCTCGATGACGGTGAACTTCGGGGTCAGCAACACCGTCGAAATCTCGGTGTCGCGGCCGACTTTGGCGCCGAGCAGCCGCAGCCAGCCTGGTGTCGCAAGGCTGGCGTAGAGCGGGAACAGGTAATTGCGCGCGCCGTCCATCAGCCGCTCGCTGGCCCACAGCTGCCAGCCACTCCGGCTGCGCACCGGGTGGTAGCCCTCCCGGAGGCCGATCGACAGCATCCGGACCGCCACGATCGTCATCGCCGCGTAGGCCGCCAGTGCGGCGATGGTCGCGACCGGCGTCCACAGCAGCGCGGGCAGCACTGCCTGTGACAGCCGGTGAGTGCGATGGACAGCCAGGCCGATCACCGCGAGCCCGGCCGCCAGAGCGGTCAGCGGCATCGCCGCCAGCAGCACCGACGTCAGCGCGTAGACCGCGACCCAGTAACTTCGGCGCGCCGGCCGTTCGTCTGGCCAGGGGTGTTTCACTCGGCCGGATTTCACGGCGGGCGAACCTTTCCAGTACTGGCGGCTTTTCACCTTTCCGACGACGCCCGAGCCGGGTGCGACGTCGGCGTTCTTGCCGACGACGGCGCCGGGCAGCAGCGTCGTGCGCGCGCCGATCGTCGCGTCGTTGCCGATCGTGATCGCCCCGACGTGAAAGGCATCGCCGTCGATCCAATGCCCACACAGATCCACCTCGGGTTCGATGGCGCTGCGATGCCCGAGCGTCAGCAGACCGGTGACCGGCGGGATCGAGTGCAGATCGACGCCCTTGCCGATATCGGCGCCCAGTGCGCGCGCGTAGTACACCAGCCATGGCGCCCCGGCCAGGTTCTCGGCGCCGCTGGCCTCGGCGAGCCGCTCGGCCAGCCACACCCGCAGGTGCACCCAGCCACCGCGGCGGTAGGTTCCCGGCCGCACATTCGGCAGCAGCAGCCGCGCGGCCAACACCGCGATCGTCATCCGGCCCATCGGCGTGACGAACACGACGAAAGCCGCCGCAACCAGCCACCAGTTCACTGCGACGGTCCACGGCACCAGGTGCAAAGACCGGGCGACGTTGTTTCCCAGCGCCAGCCACGTCACCCACTGCAGCGCGGCCAGCGTCGCCAACGGCACCGACAGCACGGTCTGAGCGAGCTGCGCAGACAGTGGGGTCGCTCGCACCTTCCGCTCGATCACGTCCGGCGGGGTCTCGAGCTCGTCGAGGAAGCCGGTCAGCGAGCCCAGCCGCGGATGGTCGTACAAGTCGGCCACCGTGACCTGGGGATACCGGTCTCGCAACGCGGCAACGAGCTGCGCCGCGGCGAGCGAGCCGCCGCCGAGCGCGAAGAAGTCGGCCTCCGGGCCCGTCACGGTCGCGCCGAGTAGGTCCTGCCACAGCCCGGCCAGCCACCGCGCCGTACCGCTGAGCTCGAGCGTTCCCTCGGTGTCGGCGCCACCCGGCGGCGGCCAGGGCAGCGCGTCGCGGTCGACTTTGCCCGACGTGCGGGTGGGCAGCTCGTCGACCCGGACCAGGCGCGGCACCAACGCGGCGGGAAGCTGCCCGGCGAGCTGGGCGCGCGCGGCGACGATGTCGAATTCCGTGTCGGCGCTGGCAACATAGCCGACCAGCATTGGCGTGCCGGCCGCCGTCCGGCGGACCGCCGCCGCGCCGCCGCTGACTCCCGGAAGATGGACCAGCGCGGCGTCGACCTCGCCCAGCTCTATGCGGCGGCCACCGACCTTGACCTGGTCGTCGGCGCGGCCGCAGAAGATCAGGCCCTCGCGTTCCAGCCGCACCAGATCGCCGCTGCGGTACGCGCGCCGCCAGCCCAGCGTCGGCATCGGCGCGTACTTCTCGGCGTCTTTCGCCTCGTCGAGGTAGCGGGCCAGCCCAACGCCACCGATCACCAGCTCGCCGATGTCACCGTCGCCCACCGGCTCGCCGTCGCCGTCGACCACGGCCAGGTCCCAGCCCGCCAGCGGCAGGCCGATGCGTACCGGGCCGACGCCGTCGAGCCTGGCCGCGCACGCGACCACGGTGGCCTCGGTGGGGCCGTAGGTGTTCCACACCTCCCGGCCCTCCACCGCGAGGCGGGTAGCCAGCTCCGGTGGGCAGGCCTCGCCGCCGAAGATCAGTAGCCGGACGGCGTCGAGTGACTCCTGGGGCCACAGGGCGGCCAGGGTCGGAACGGTCGAGACCACCGAGATCCGCTGGGTCACGAGCCACGCCCCGAGATCGACCCCGCTGCGCACGAGCGATCGCGGCGCCGGCACGAGGCACGCCCCGTGCCGCCAGGCCAGCCACATCTCCTCGCACGACGCATCGAACGCCACCGACAACCCGGCCAGCACGCGATCACCGGGGCCAATCGGGCTGTCCTGCAGGAACATCCGCGCTTCGGCGTCGACGAACGCCGCCGCGCTGCGGTGCGTTACGGCCACGCCCTTCGGGGTGCCGGTCGTGCCGGAGGTGAAAATGATCCAGGCGTCGTCTTCCAGCGCGGGGCGGCGGGGCCTGACCCC
>NZ_DATNJW010000451.1:0-2505 GCF_035603715.1 Mycobacterium sp.
AAGCCGATCGCATCGGTAATTCCCCGGCGGACGAGGTCGTTCAGGTCGGGCATCTCGCTTCCCCGCGCCCGATGCCAGGCCACTACCGCGTCATTGAGCGCGTCGCGCCAACCGGCCAGCGCCTCAGCCGGATCGGACGGCAGCGTGATGGTCTGCATCCCCTCGGCGATGCGGATGTCGTTCTCATGGGTCATGCCACCCATGCCGTCGCCCAGCGTGCGCATGAAGTAGAGACTGCTCGCGACGACCGGGTGTACCGCTTCGGACGGGGTGCCGGTCTGCGCCGTCGGCAGCAACTGCGGATGCGTCTGCGGGACGTGATAGCCCTCCATGAACGCGGCCGTCGCCAGCTTCCAGTTCACCGGCAGTCGGCAGGATTGCCACCATTCGACGCGCAGCGATTCGACTTTCCACGCGTCGTAGATCGATGCGAAGGGTTCCATCCAGTCGCGTAGCGGCGGAGCGTTGTCGTCGAGGTTGATCCACACGCATCCGCCCCAGAGTTCGCATTTGACCGAGACGAGCTGCAGGTCGTCAGCGGACATGTTCTCCTCGGCGAAGGCCTCGGGTCGCAATACGAACGTGTTGCGACCGTCGATCCCCCAGCACCAGCCGTGGAACGGGCAGACGAAGGTCCGCCGGGCCCCAGGAAGAGAGCCGTTGCCCTCGACCAGCTTTACGCCGCGGTGGCGGCAGGCGTTGTGGTAGGCGCGCACGGTGTCGGCATCGACTCGCACGACGATGATCGACTGGTCCAGGATCTCGTATTCGACGAAGTCGCCTGGCTTGGGGATCTCCTCGAGTCGACACGCCATCTGCCACACCCGCGGCCAGAACAGCTCGGCTTCCATGGCGTAGAAGTCGGGGTCATAGTAGCGCTGCTTGGGAATCCGGTCCGGGCTCTCAACAGCCAACGGCACCGGCAGCGGTGTCCAGTTCACGTCAGTTCGCGAGTTCATCCGATTATCCTTGTCAGCTCATACGATCCGTGAAGCGCGCCCTTGCCAGAAGCGTTCGCGGATCCGTCTCTTGTAGAGCTTCCCGTTCGGGTCGCGCGGCAGCTCGGCATCGAATTCGATTGTGCGCGGACATTTATAGCCTGCGAGGTGTGTTCGGCAATACTCGATCAGCTCGGCTTCCAGCTCGGGTCCGGCGGCGACGTGGTCGATCGGCTGGACAACGGCCTTCACCTCTTCGCCGAACTCTTCGTTCGGCACGCCGAACACCGCCGCGTCAACGAGCTTGGGGTGCATCACCAGCAGGTTCTCCGCTTCTTGCGGGTAGATGTTCACCCCGCCGGAGACGACCATGAACGTCGATCGGTCGGTAAGGTAGAGGTAGCCGTCGTCGTCGACGTAACCCATGTCCCCCAGTGAACGCCAGCCGTGCTCGTTGAAGACGGAGGCGGTCTTGGCGGGATCCTTGAAGTATTCGAACTTCGGCCCGCCTTCGAAGTAGAGCTCACCGGTCTGCCCGACCGGGAGTTCTTCTCCGTCGTCGCCGACCACATGCACTGGGGACATCGGTATTCCGACCGAGCCGGGGTGGGCCAGCCACTCTTCCGGGCCGATAGTGGTGCCCGCGAATCCTTCAGTCCCCCCATAGTATTCGTGGATGATCGGGCCGAACCAGTTCATCATCTGGTGCTTGACGTCCACCGGGCATGGCGCGGCCGCGTGGATGACGCATCGCAGGCTGGAGACGTCGTATTGCCGGCGGACGGCCTCGGGCAGTTTCAGCATCCGCACGAACATCGTCGGGACGAACTGAGCGTGCGTCACCCGGTGCTTCTCGATCAAGCGCAGCACGTCTTCGGCGTCGAACTTGCGCATGATGATTGCCGCAGCGCCAACACGATTGACCGCCATCGTGTAGTTCACTCCGGCGGCGTGGTACATCGGTGCCGGTGAAAGGTACACGTTCTCCGCGCTCATGCCGTATTTGTGGATCAGCGCCATCTCGAGGACCGACTGCGCCCATGAGCCGTTGCCGTCGGTCGGAAGTGGCCGCCGAACGGCCTTGGGCCGTCCGGTGGTGCCCGACGAGTACAGCATCTCCGACCCGTCTGTCACCGGCGGCGGATCCTCGGCAGCGGCCATGGCGTCGTCGTAGGACTGCCAGCCGGGCAGGTTTCCGCCGACCGCGATGCGGACCTCGACGGCGGCATTCGCGCTACACAGATGCGCGGCCAGGTCGCCCATCGACGCGTCGACGAACACCGCCCTCGCGTCGGAGTCATCGATCACATAGGCGACTTCGTCGGGCGTGAAATGGGTATTCACCGCGGTGTAGTAGAGCCCGGAAAGCTGGCAGCCCCAGGTGATTTCGAAGAACTCCGGCCGGTTCGGCAGCACCAGCGCCACGCCGTCGCCGGGGCGCAGCCCCGCACCGTGCAGCGCCGCGGCGACCCGTTGGCTTCTCGACTGCAGCTCACCGAAGGACATCACCCCACCGTCGGACAGGATCAGCGCCGGTGACTGGCCGGCGCTGATCGCGTGATCGACG
>NZ_DATNJW010000452.1:0-3447 GCF_035603715.1 Mycobacterium sp.
GACCTCGCACGCCGCGATGCCGACGGCTACATCTATCCCAGCGGCCGGCTCAGCGACACCATCAACCGCGGGGGAGAGAAGTTCGGCCCGATCGAGGTCGAGGAGGCACTGCGTACCCATCCCGCGGTGAGCGACGTCGCGGTCGCCGGCATTACCGACGAGGAGATGGGTCAGCGGGTGGGCGCGGCGGTCGTTACCCGCCTCCCCGTGACGCTCGACGAGCTGCGGTCGCATTGCCGAGACTTCATCGCCTATTTCAAGTTGCCCGAGCGGCTGGCGATCGTCGACCACATCCCGTACAGCGACACCGGCAAAGTCAATCGCCGCCAACTCGCCCTGTTGATCGCCGAGAACGCCTGAGCTACCGAAAGGAGTCGCCGTGCTATTTCTTCACGAAACCCACCAGGTCGTCGGCGCCCGCGAGGACGACTTCGAGGCGGCCTACCGAGAAGGTTGGATGCCAACCCTGGCTCAAGAAGAGAACGCTCGGTTGCTCTGGTACACCAACCATGCACACGGCTCGGGGTTGGCTTACAACGTGGTCACGGTGACCGCGATAGCCGATGGCACGGCGTGGGAGAGCCTGGCCCGCCGAGCACAACAAGGCGATCTGGCGCCCTGGATGCGCGAATTGGACAACCTGCGCCACCAGGTCACCGGCAAGATCCTGTTGCCGGTCGAGTGGTCCCCGCTGCAAGAAGTGGACCTGACGACCGTGCCCACCAACGGTGCGACGCACCCCCAGAGTTTGTTCATGGAGGACACCGGGTGGCCCTATGCAGCGCTGGACGATTACATCCGCTGCTGGGATGAGATTTACTATCGCGTGCTTTCCAAGGCGCCCCCGGGCAGACGGGTGCTCGAAATCCAAGCCTGCTTCCAGGTGGCGCACGGGAGCTACAAACGCCGAGAGGCGATGCTGTGGCAGAAGATCGACGCGACCAACGACTACGCCGCCCTGAAACATCTGCTGACTACCGACATCCCGCCCGAGCATCGCGGGCCGGGGACCTACATGTTCGATGCCCTGAAGTACCGCGACCAGTGGGAGAGTCGACTGCTTCGCACGTCAGCCTGGTCACCCCTGTACTGAGCTCGCCCCAAAGCTGCTCTTGCGGTTCAGGATTCGATCTGCCTCAGCCGACATCTCGGCGACGATGTCGGCAGCGGGACGCACTTGGTGGATAAGACCGATCGACTCACCGATGAGGATGGCGGCGGCCTCGAAGTCCTCTGCGGCGACGGCGGCTTGATAAGTGCTCACCACTTCGGGCAACGACGCCTGCAGTTCGGCTGCGCGGCCATGCCAGCCGTCGACGAACGGGTTACTCAAGGCCCGCTCGTTGTATTCCGGCGCCCAGTCCAGCTCCCGCACGTAGTCATAAACCCGAGTGCGGTAGGTGTCGTCGCCGCTGGCACCGATAGCTCGCTCGTGCGCACGTGGTGACACCAGTGCTTCGGGGGAAGCCCAGAGCCGAGTGCCGACCACCGCGCCATCGGCACCGAGCGTGAGTGCGGCCGCAAGTCCGCGCCCATCGGCGACGCCGCCGGCCGCCAACACGAGCGTGTCGGGTGCACGGTCGGCGGCCAGGTCGACGACTTCGGGCACCAGGGTGAATGTCGTGCGCACCGTCATTCCGTGCCCGCCCGCCTCGCTGCCCTGAGCCACCAGTATCTGCGCGCCGGCGTCCAACGCGTGACGCGCCCGGTCGAGCGTTTGAACCTGCGCAATAAGCGGGACCCCGGCCTCGTGGATGCGCTCCGCGAACGGGTGCAGATCGCCGAAAGACAACATGATCGCCGCCGGATGCCGTTCCAGCGTCTCGTCGAGCACGTCGGGGTTGCGGGCCAGACTCCAGGTGATGAAGCCACATCCGACCCGTGCGCCGTCGGCCAGACCAAATTCGCGTGCTACCCACTCCGGGTCGGCGTAGCCGCCGCCGATCAGGCCGAGGCCACCGGCCGATGACACGGCCGCGGCGAGCTTGCCTCCCGAGGCCAGCGCCATCGGCGCCGACACAATCGGGTGGTCGATGCCGAAGAACTCGGTGAGCCGGGTTTTCATGTGAGCTCTCCAGTGAGGAACTGTGCCCGCCCATAGCCGAAAGACCAGTCCTCGTCGTTGTTATCGGTGATCGACACGACGAGATCTGCCGAGTCGAGCCCGCAACGCGCGGCCAGATTAGCGGCCACCAACTCATAAAACCGTTGCTTCATTTCCGGCGAGCGACGCCGGCTCACCACATGCAGCACCACCAGGGCGACGGAGCGCTCGATCCCGAGACCCGTATCCCAGACGACGATCTCGTGACTGGGGTGCGTGCGCACTACCTGATAGCGATCCCGTGTCGGCACTCCGAACGCCTCGACGACCGCGTCGTGGATGGCGTCCAGCAGTGTCCGGATCTCGGCAGCTGATCGACCCTCGATGAGGTCGACGTACAACAGCGGCATGTTTTCTCCCGTGATGTCGCTCGAGTGCTGAGTTGACGCTAACCGTCTCAACGCGTGCTGTGAATGATCGCTTCCGCCCGTTCGCGCTCGCTGTTTGTGGGCCTTGACACACCGCCTGCCTGCGGTGATACCGGGATAATCGGTGCAAGCCACACCGGGCCGACAACTCGCTATCGATCCGGCGCACTGATACCCTGCCAACGCCGTCGTTTGTGACGATGCGCCGCGGTGAGTGAAGCATCAGCGGCCTCACGGAAAGAATGTTGTGCGCAGCGGAGACATCAAGGCCCTCACAGGACTTCGCATCGTCGCCGCGGTGTGGGTGGTGCTCTTTCACTTCCGGCCGCTGTTGCGCGATGCCGCACCCGGGTTTCTCGACGCGCTCACACCGGTGCTCAATTGCGGAGCCCAGGGTGTGGATCTGTTCTTCATCCTGAGTGGGTTCGTGCTGACCTGGAACTACCTTGACCGGATGGGCGGATCCTGGTCGACCCGTGCCACCCTGCATTTTCTTTGGCTGCGGTTGGCCAGGGTGTGGCCGGTGTATCTGGTCACGCTGCATCTGGCCGCGCTGTGGGTCATTTTCACTCTGCACGTGGGTCACGTGCCGTCGCAGGAGATCTACCGCTTCACCGCGATCAGCTACGTGCGTCAGGTCCTGTTGGTACAGCTGTGGTTCCAGCCGTTCTTCGACGATTCGAGCTGGGACGGCCCGGCCTGGTCGATCAGCGCCGAGTGGTTGGCGTATCTGTTGTTCGGGTTGCTGGTGCTGGTGATCTTCCGGATGGCACGCGCGACGCGGGCCCGCAACCTGATCTGGCTGGCGGTCGCGGCATCGTTGCCGCCGGTGATATCGCTGCTGGTGACCGGACAGTTCTACACGCCGTGGAGTTGGCTGCCGCGCATCGTCATGCAATTCACCGCCGGGGCAATGGTCGCGGCCGCGGTCAGTAGGTTGCAGCCGACCGATCGGGGCCGCCGCCTCGCCGGCTG
>NZ_DATNJW010000453.1:0-2542 GCF_035603715.1 Mycobacterium sp.
CGTCACGTAGCGCGGGCGCCCGTCGGGTCCCGGGCCGGCGATGCCGAGGCCCTTACGTTGGCCGATGGTGAAGCCGTGCACGCCGTCGTGCTCGGCCAGCACCGCGCCGTCGGTATCGACCACCGAGCCACGGCGAATTCCGATGCGCTCGCCCAGAAAGGCCCGGGTGTTCCCGGACGGTATGAAGCAGATGTCGTGGCTGTCCGGCTTTTCCGCGACCGCCAGGCCGAGCCGGGCGGCCTCGGCGCGAATCTGCGGCTTGGGGGTGTCCCCGATGGGGAACGCGGCATGGCGCAACTGATCGGCGGTCAACACCGCCAGCACGTAGGACTGGTCCTTGTGCCGGTCGACGGCCCGGCGTAGCCGCCCGCCGGACAAGCGCGCGTAGTGGCCGGTGACGACCGTGTCGAAGCCCAGCGCAAGGGCCTTCGCCGACAACGCCGAGAACTTGATGCGCTGATTGCAGCGAATACACGGGTTGGGCGTCTCGCCGCGGGAATACGACGAGACGAAATCGTCGATCACGTCGGCTTGGAACTTCTCCGCGAAATCCCATACATAGAACGGGATTCCAAGCACATCGGCGACGCGGCGCGCGTCGGAGGCGTCCTCCTTCGAGCAGCAGCCCCGCGAGCCGGTACGCAACGTGCCGGGTGCCGTGGACAGCGCCAGGTGCACACCGACCACGTCGTGTCCGGCTTCGACCATCCGGGAGGCGGCCACCGACGAATCGACGCCACCGCTCATGGCAGCAAGAACCTTCACCTACGAAGCCCCCGCAGCGGCCAGCGTGGCCCGTCGCGCACGATCCACCGCCCCGGGCAGCGCCCGCAGCACCGCGTCGACATCGGCATCAACGCTGTTGTGTCCCAAGGAGAGCCGTAAAGATCCGCGAGCACTCGTCGGATCCGCACCCATCGCAAGCAGCACGTGGGACGGCTGCGCGACACCGGCGGTGCACGCCGATCCGGTCGAACACTCGATTCCGTTGGCGTCCAGGAGCATCAGCAGCGCATCGCCTTCGCAGCCGCGGAACGTGAAGTGGGCGTTGCCGGGAAGTCGCCGCGGGTCCCGTGCTCCGTTGAGGGTGACGTCCTCGATGTCGGCCAGCACCCGGCCGACCAGGCGATCCCGCAGCGTCCGCAGCCGAGCGCTGTTGGCCTCGAGGCCGTCCACCGAGATCCGGGCGGCGGTCGCCATGCCGACCGCGCCCGCGACATCGGCTGTGCCCGAACGGATGTCACGCTCCTGCCCACCGCCGTGCGCCAGCGGTACACACGCGACGTCGCGGCGGAGCAGCAGCGCACCCACGGCCGTCGGACCGCCGAACTTGTGCGCGGCTACGCTCATCGCCGACAGGCCGCTGGCGGCGAACTCGACCGGCAGCTGCCCCACCGCCTGAACGGCGTCGCTGTGCATCGGGACCCCGAATTCGGCCGCAACGGCGGCGAGTTCGGCAATCGGCATCACGGTGCCGACCTCGTTGTTGGCCCACATCACCGATACCAGCGCGACGTCGTCGTGACCCTGCAACGCCTCGCGCAGCGCCGCAGCCGACACCGAGCCGTCGGCGGCGGTCGGCAACCAGGTCACCTCGGCGCCCTCGTGTTCGACCAACCAGTTCACCGAGTCCAGCACGGCATGGTGTTCGACCTCACTGGTGATGATGCGGCGGCGACGCGGCTCGGCGTCCCGGCGGGCCCAGTAGATGCCCTTGACGGCCAGGTTGTCGCTCTCGGTGCCGCCGGCGGTGAAGATCACCTCCGACGGGCGCGCGCCCAGCTTGTCGGCGATCAGCTCGCGGGATTCCTCGATGCGCCGCCGGGCCGCCCGGCCGCTGGTGTGCAGCGAGGAGGCATTGCCGACCGTTCCGAGGACGGAAGTCATCGCCTCGATGGCGGCGGGGTGCATCGGGGTCGTGGCGGCGTGATCGAGGTAGACCATGGCGCGCCCCAGAATACCGGCTCGCCGGTTTGCTCAGGCCACCAGCATGTGGCCGTGACCAGGGTGGCGGGACCGTCCCACCCCCACGGCGGACTGGCAGCGGCCGGCCAGGGTGCGCCGATCGGTCCCCGGTAACTGCAGCGATTCGACGTGCACCCGCGCCAGCGTCCGCCGCACGGCGAGCAACCGGCGGATCGATCCCAGCAGTGTCTCCTCGCCGACGAAGGCCGGGACCGTCGATACGCTGCCGTCGACGTGGTGATAGGTCAGCCGAAGCGGCTGAACCGGACGGCCGGCGTCGATCGCGGCCTGAAACATCGCCGGATAGAACGCCCCGGAGTCCAGGCCACACCAGGTGGTGCCTTCCGGGAAGCACACTACGGTCTGGCCGGCCCGCAGCCTGCGGGCGACGGTGTCCACAACCCCGGGCAGCCGCCGCAGACTCGACCGCTCGATCGGAATGATCTTCAAAATGCGGGCCACCACCCCGACCGCGCGACCGGTGAACATATCGGCACGCGCGACGAACGACCCGGGCAGCACCGCCCCGATGGCGAAGACGTCCAGCCAGGACATGTGGGGGCTGACCACCAGAACC
>NZ_DATNJW010000454.1:0-5917 GCF_035603715.1 Mycobacterium sp.
GACGCTGACCGAGGGCCGCGGCAAGGTCATCGACGTGCGACGGGACACCCCGCGCAGTGTCACCCTGGTGGTGGCGCCCAACGATGCGTTCACCGACGCCCTCGCAGCCGGGCAGTACGTCAACCTCGCCGTCGAGATCGACGGGCGCCGGCACACCCGGTGCTACTCACCGGCCAACGCCGAGGGCTCCTCGCAGGTCGAGTTGACCATCGGCCATCACGACGGCGGGCTGGTCTCGACCCATCTGTATGAGCGCGCGCGTCGCGGGATGGTGGTCGGTCTGGCCGGTGTCGGCGGCGACTTCGTCCTGCCGGCCCAGCGGCCCCGCCGCATTCTGTTCGTCTCCGGCGGAAGCGGGATCACACCTGTCATGGCGATGCTGCGCACGCTGGTCAACGAGGGCCACGCGGGCGAGATCGCCTTCGTGCACTACTCGCGCAACGCCACCGAGGCGTGCTACCGCGACGAGCTTGCCGCGATGCCGGGTGTGCGAGTGCTGCACGGCTACACCCGATCAGCCGGCGGCGATCTCGACGGCCGGTTCGGCCCGGGCCACCTGGCCGCGGCCATGCCGGAAGCTGACGCGGTCTTCGTCTGTGGACCAACCGCTTTGGTCGAGGCCGTCCGTGAGCACTGCGACAACGTGTACTCGGAGAGCTTCGTGGCGCCGTCGTTCGACCTGCCCGCGCAGCCAACGGGTGGGCGGGTCACGTTCGCGGACAGCAGCATTGACGTCGCCGACGATGGCCGGCCGTTACTGGAGCAGGCCGAATCGGCCGGACTGAACCCGGCCAGCGGATGCCGGATGGGCATCTGCCACACCTGCACACGCCGCAAGACCAGCGGTGTCGTGCGCAACCTGACCACCGGTGCGGTCTCGACAGCACCCGACGAGGACGTACAGATCTGCGTGTCCGTTCCCGTCGGCGATGTCGATATCGCTCTCTAGAGACACAGGAGACTTCACGATGACACAGGCAAAGATCACCCTAACCCCCGAGCAGGCCGACGCATTCGGCGCCGAACTCGACGCCATCAAAGAACGCGTGATGGCCGACCTCGGCCAGCGCGACGCCGACTACATCCGTCGCGTCATCAAGACGCAACGCGCACTCGAAGTGGGCGGCCGCGCACTGCTGTTCGCCGGGATCTTTCCGCCAGCGTGGCTGGCGGGCACCGCGATGCTCGGGATCTCAAAGATCCTGGACAACATGGAGATCGGCCACAACATCATGCACGGCCAGTACGACTGGATGCGTGACCCGTCGATCCGCGGCCAGGAATTCGAGTGGGACACCGCGTGCCCGGCCGACCAATGGCGGCACTCGCACAACTACATGCACCACACCCACACCAACATCGTGGGCATGGACCGCGACATCGGCTACGGCATCCTGCGGATGAGCGAGGACCAGAAGTGGCGGCCCTACTTCCTCGGAAACCCGATCTACGCGTTTTTGTTGATGGTGCTGTTCCAGTACGGGGTCGCGTTGCACGAAATGGAAAGCGAGCGCATCACCTCCGGTGAGATCCGGCTGGCGGACAAACGTGAAGTCCTACAGGAGATTTGGCGTAAAACCCGCAAGCAGGTGCTCAAGGACTACGTCGCCTTCCCGCTGCTGGCCGGGCCATTCGCCCCGTTCGTCTTCACCGGCAACCTGACCGCCAACCTGATCCGCAACGTGTGGTCGTACATGATCATCTTTTGCGGCCACTTCCCGGACGGCACACAGGAATTCACCGTCGAAGAGACTCAGGGCGAGTCGCGCGGCATGTGGTATTTCCGCCAGGTGCTCGGCTCGGCAAACCTGACCGGCGGCAAGCTGTTCCACATCTTGTCCGGCCACCTGTCGCACCAGATCGAGCACCACCTCTTCCCGGACATGCCGGCCCAGCGGTACTCGGAGATCGCGTCCGAGGTTCAGGAAATCTGCCGGCGCTACGGCATCCCGTACAACTCGGGCTCGTTGCCCAAGCAGTTCGGCACGGTCGTGCGCAAGATCATCCGGCTGGCCGTGCCGCCGAGGGACCGCAGCGACGTCAAGCCAAAGGACCGCGAGCTGGTCGCCGCCTGAGCGGGATCACCCCAGCTCGTAGAAGTACCGCGACACTCGGAAGAAGTGCCCGGTGGCACTGCACGAAATTCTTACCGAACCCGAGTTTGTCTGAGGTAGGGGCGTTAACCAAGTTGCAGGAGATGTCCCCCTGTGGCGACTGGAACTGAGCGGAGAAGGGATTGGCGTGCGCGCTTAGCGGAAAGCCGACCGTTGCCGCGGCGAGCGGTGATCGGCTTCGCCGCCGTTGCTAGATTGTCAAGCCATGGTTACTCTGCCCACCCTCGAGGGCGTCGATCACAAGTACATCGATCTCGGTAATGGCGTGACGATTCATGTCGCCGACGCTGGACCCGCCGAGGGGCCGCCGGTGATGCTGGTGCACGGCTTCCCGGAGAACTGGTGGGAGTGGCATGAGTTGATCGGACCACTGGCCGCCGACGGCTACCGCGTGCTGTGCCCCGATTTGCGTGGTGCGGGCTGGAGTTCGGCGCCGCGCTCGCGCTACCTGAAGAACGACATGGCCGACGACTTGGCGGCTGTGCTGGACCGGTTGGGCGTCGGGCCGGTGAAACTGGTGGCTCACGACTGGGGCGGGCCCGTCGCGTTCATCATGATGCTGCGCCACCCGGCGAAGGTGGCCGGCTTCTTCGGACTCAATACCGGGGCGCCCTACGTCCGGCGGGATCTGTCGTCGATCCGCCACGCCTGGCGGTTCTGGTACCAAATTCCGATGCTGCTGCCGGTGATCGGCCCGCGGGTGATCGGTGATCCCAAGGGGCGGTTTTTCCGGATGCTGGGCTCCTGGGTCGGCGGCGGATTCCTGCTGCCCGAGGACGACATCGCGATGTACCTGGAGTGCATGCGTCAGCCCGGCCATGCCGTCGCCGGCTCACGGTGGTACCGCACTTTTCAGAGCACCGAGATGCTGCGCTGGCTGCGGGGTGAATTCGACGACGTTCGCGTCGACGTCCCGGTCCGCTGGCTGAGCGGCACCGCAGATCCGGTGCTCACGCCAGACCTGATCGACGGATATGCCAAGCACATCAGCGATTTCGAAGTCGAACTGGTCGACGGCGTGGGCCATTGGATCGTCGAGCAGCGCCCGGATCTGGTGCTGGACCGGTTACGCGCCTTCCTCAAAATCTGATCAATGCCGATAGCCGAGCATCGCGACCGAGGCCTGCACCGCGGGTTCGACGATCTCGCGCATAGTGTGCCCGTCTTCGACTGCCAGGGCGGTCAATTCGCGTAGACCGCCCACCAGGATCACCGCTTTCGGCAGTGTCAACGGTGGCAGGCCGGCGTTCTGAAAGCCGGGGCTCTCGGTGAGGTTCATCAGCAGGCTGGTCAGCAACTGCATACCGCGACGCTGGAACGGTCGCGCCGCGGCGTCCAATGACGGCAGCTCGCGAATCCAGCTCAGCGTGAGCGCCGGACGCGACTCGATGTGGCCGACGTAGGCCTCGACGGCCTGACGGATCTGGGTCTGCCATTCGGCGTTGGGATCGACGGCGTCGCGAATGTCCTCGCCCAGCTTTCCTACGTCGGCGTGCAGCAGCTCGAGAAAGCACTGCTCCTTGCTGAGGAACTGGTCGTAGAACGTGCGCTTGGACGTCTTCGCGTGGCGCACGATATCGGCGACGGTGCTGGCGCGGTAGCCGCGCTCAGTGATGGCGGCCGCGAGGCCATCGAGAAGGCGTTGCCGAAAGGGGTCGACATCGGTGGGGTCAGTCGAGGAAGCATCTTTCGCGACGGTCGTCGCCACGGCCCCTCCTTCTGCCAAACCGGCGTCGTCTCAACCCTTGCCAGCACTTGGTACCACACGGTACCGTACCGGAATGAGTAGTGGTACGGCGCAGTACCACATCGATGTTGGGAGTGCACCATCATGAGCACCATCGACACGCACGCGGCTTCGACGACGGCCGCCAGCACGTTGCCGCCCGGGCCCCGGATTCCAAAAGCGCTGCAGGGATTGGCCTTCGCGTTCTTTCGGCGGCGCTTCATGCACGCGATGGCGCACCGTTACGGCGACGTGTTCTCGCTGCGCGTGCCGGTGTATGGCCCGTTGGTGGTGGCGGCCAGTCCGCAGTTGGCCAAACAGGTCTTCACCGCCAGCCCGGAAGTGCTCGGCAACATTCAGCCCAACTTGAGCCGGTTGCTCGGATCCGGATCGGTGTTCGCGCTGGACAAAGACGATCACCGGCAGCGCCGCCGACTGCTCGCGCCGCCCTTCCACGGCAAGAGCATCAAGAACTACGAGTCGATCATCGAAGAGGAAACGCTGCGCGAGATCGCCGACTGGCCGCAGGGGACGGCGTTCGCCACCCTGCCGTCCACGATGCGCATCACGATCAACGCGATCCTGCGGGCGGTGTTCGGTGCCGAGGGTGCCGAACTCGACGAGCTTCGGCAGATCCTGCCGCCGTGGGTGACGTTGGGTTCGCGGCTGGCGACGCTGCCCAAACCCTCCCGAACCTACGGTCGCCACTCGCCGTGGGGCCGACTGGTCGAGTACCGACGCCGCTACGACGCCGTCCTCGACAAGCTCATCGCCGCCGAACGGTCAGACCCCAACTTCGAGCACCGCGCCGATGTGCTGGCGATGATGCTGCGCAGCACCTACGAGGACGGTTCGGCCATGTCGCGCAAGGACATTGGCGATGAGCTGCTCACCCTGCTCGCGGCCGGGCACGAGACCACCGCGTCGACGCTCGGCTTCGCATTCGAACAGCTCAGCCGGCATCCGGAAGTGCTGACCGCGCTGGTCGCCGAAGCCGAGACCGACGACAACGAGCTACGCCAGGCCACGATCCTCGAGGTGCAGCGAATCCGAACGGTCATCGATGCCACCGGCCGACACGTCCACGCGCCGGTCTTCGAACTCGGCGAATGGTCCATTCCGCGAGGGCACACCATCATCGTCAGCATTTCGAAGCTGCACGCCGACCCGGAGTTGTTTCCCGATCCGGACCGATTCGACCCGCAGCGTTACGTCGGAACCAAGCCGCCCAGTTTCGCCTGGCTGGCCTACGGTGGCGGTTCCCGACGCTGTGTTGGGGCCACGTTCGCCAACATGGAGATGGACGTCGTGCTGCGAACAGTGTTGCGTAACTTCACTATTGAAACCACGAACGCGCCGGGGGAGAAGTTGCACTCGCGCGGTGTGGCCTACACCCCGAAGGACGGCGGAAAGATCATGGTCCGTCGTCGTTAAGATCTGCGACTATGACTGCCGACGCCAACGAGCTCGTGGACATGATGAACGGCGCCCTGGGTTCGACGATCCCGATTGCCCACAAGATGGGCGTCAAGGTCGTCGAGGCCCGGCGCGGTTTTGCCGCCACCACCGTCCCGGCTGAGGGTAATGGCAACCACTTCGGCGTCATCTACGCCGGCGTGCTGTTCACTGTCGCCGAGGTCCTCGGCGGGATCATTCCGCTGATCACGTTTGACACCGCCAAGTATTTTCCGCTGGTCAAAAACCTCGACATCCAATTCGTCGCGATGGCCAAATCCGACGTGCGTGCCGAAGCCAGCCTCGACGACGAGGAGATCGCCCGAATCGAAGCCGAAGCGGCCGAACGGGGCAAGTCCGATTTCACCCTCGAGGCGGTGGTGACCGACGCCGACGGCACGACGGTCGCCACCACCCGCGGCCTCTACCAGCTCCGCGCCATCGGCAAATAGCCGTCCGGTCGCACGACACTGTGCCGCACGGGCAGCCAGCATGCCGCCAACGGGACGGTCGAGATCAGGCCCGGTGCGACCACTCCCGCTACATGCCGGTGCTCTTCGGGCATGGAGAGCGCCATGATGAGCATGACGGCGAAGTGGGCGGAGTTCGCCGCCAGGTTGAA